>NZ_QUCZ01000007.1:0-188637 GCF_003473885.1 Dorea sp. AM13-35 | reverse complement strand
CAGGTGGCTCTCAAAGTCCGGACAGGTGGCTCAGAGAGCCCCGGAATAATCATGCACTTCGTTACATTCGCTCTGGAACAGTCAAGCATTTTCCCAATGTAAGTGTCCGTGTCGCCAATGAAAAAATACTGTAAAACGATATTACGCTTTCGTTCTTCAATAGCTTTCAATGCACGAGCCAGTTGTTCATCTTCGATTGATACTTTTTCTCCACAGACTTCAAATACCGCAACATAATCCGTAGAATATGTATCTTCTGTACCTATGGAATTTAAAAGGTCGTCCATAATTTCGGCGAATGGCATTTCTTTTTTCTCTGAACGACGTATCGCTCGATAGAAGTCAATCGCTCTATGACGTATAACTGTTTTAATAGCACAATCGAATTGATGACAGGTTTTTTCTTGTAGTTCTGACGGTTTCATTTTCCTCACCTCCTTTCGCTAGTCGAAAAGAGGTGTCTGCCCCTTTTCATATATACCGCGTTGAAAGTGGGGGACAGCGTAACCAAAATCGAAAAAACTTTAAAAAATTTTTTTCTGGCATGAAAAAAGCCCGCACAAAACATATAGTCTGTACGAGCTTTTAAAACTGTGCTATATTCAGTTGTTATAAAAATGCCGTTAGGTTCAAACTGATTGCGTCGAGGTATATCTAAAATATTCCATAATGACAACTCCTTTACGGCACTATTCTAATTTAATCAGACAGAAAAGAAATTGCACCGTTTTTAATTTCTAAGATTTCGTCGGCTTCTTCTGCCAAATGCTTACTGTGTGTAACCACAACAACACATTTTCCTAATTCATGTGCAGTCTTTTTCAGCAAAGCAATGATTTCATCAGCGGTAGTTTCGTCAAGATTTCCCGTCGGTTCGTCTGCCAAAAGTACATGAGCGTCGCTGGCTAATGCTCTTGCAATCGCTACACGCTGTTGCTGTCCGCCAGATAGTTGCAATACATTTCTCTGCCAGTATTCTTTTCCAATGCCGACTTCTTCCAATAATTTTTCAGCATTTCCACTACCACCTAATTTGACATTTTCAACCGTTGTCAAATAATCAATCAGATTATAATTTTGAAATACCAATGAGATATTATGCTTTCTGTGGTAATTCAGCCCTTTTTTTGTAATGTCCTCGCCATTGCAAAGGACAGTCCCTTTTACCGCTGTGTCTAAGCCTGCTAACAACGATAAGAGTGTTGTTTTTCCTGCACCACTCGGACCGACAATAGTATAAAAAATACCCTCCTCGAAAGTAGCAGATACATTATTCAAAATGGTTTTATCTTTTTTTGTTTTGTAAGCATAGCTTACATTCTTTACTTCTAACATTTTCGTCGTCCTCCTAACTCATTTCCGATAAAATATCTTTCGGGTTTCTCTTTAGTATTACAATTCCAGATACCAGAACAGAAGCCGTTATCAACACAAGAACACTTGCTCCGTCCAACAGATACATTTCTGGCGTAACCTCTACGCTGATATTCTGCACGTCCTGCTTTGGTGCAACATATTCTGTGGATACTTTTCCCTCGTTATTTTTTTCTTCTTCCTGCATTTGCTGAACCTGCTGTGATACCAGATAATTTGCAGTTACTTTGGAAACGGCAGGAGCGACAGCAAAGGATAGCATAAGGGAAAGAACAGCAATCATAATCGCTTCACTCCAAATCTGCCCGATAATTCTGAATTTCGGAACACCGAGAGATAAGAAAATGCCGACTTCCTGCACTCGATTTTTCAGCCAGAACAGAAATACTAAAACAAGGATAACAAAACTTGCAACAGAGATTACCAATATCATCATTTCGCTTACTTTTGCTAAATCATTGAAGTTTGAGGACATGGTTTCGGAATTTCCGTTATTGTCAATCAAATCATATTGCTCCCAGTTGATGTCTACTTTTTGCAGATTTTCTTTTACTTCGTCGTAAGCTTCCACATCTTCTACTTTGAAATAGGCTCTTTCATATAATGGACTTGTTTCACCCTCTGCCTTTTCTGGAAATCTCAAATCTGTAAATATTACATTTTCCGAACGGTAAGTATCTCCCTGCATAAGTGGGGACATCTTTTGATCCACTTGATAAATTCCAACAATCTCAGCTTCTGATACCTTTGAATTTTCAGTATCGTGGTAATCATTAAAAGAAATCTTATCGCCGATTTTCAGATTATTTTGATTTGCAAGTTCCTCTGAAATGACACACATATCTTTATCCTCTGGGGTTATCATTCGCCCCTCTTTGATATGCAGGTTTCCAGATAAAACATTTCTGTCAAGTTTCATATCTTTGTTTCCAATTAAGCTTACACCTCCCTCATCTACACTTTGGTCTACATCTTTATCTTCAATTCTTTTGAAATTTACAGGGTTTACAGGAGTTGTTGCTGTTGTAATATTGTAATCAGCAATTCCTTTTGTTTTTGCCAGTTTCTCAATGTCTTTTATATCTAAGCTTTCAAATTCATTTGTTGTCCAGCCTGACCAAGTCTCCACACCATTGATAATCTCTTTTTCCTGATGGTAGCCACCAAAACTACCTTCCTTATCATTACCAATCTTTTCTGAGTATTCACGAACTCGTTTTGTTCGGTACTCTGCATTTCTTTCTAAAAGAAAGCCTGCACCTATGGCTTGTCTGGTTTTGTCCTGCACCTCAATACTGGCATTTTTGCTCGCCACACCTGCAAGAAGCAGGGTACTGATTGCAAAAACAATCAACAATAAGAGAATACTTTTTATGGGCTTTCTGAACACAGAACGCCTTGCCAATCCAAAAAAATTCATGTACTATCCCTCCATTTTCGCTAATATATCTTTTGGGTTTGCTCGTAATATCGGAAGAATGGAACAGCACAATGCCACCAGAATAACTGCACCACCTAAAAGGAACAACATTCCAATATCTTGTATCTGCAACACCACTTTCAGATTTTCTGTTACTGTTTCTGAACCAGTAATGACATTTTGCAAAACGCCCGAGAACAATTTACCAATGGCTGTTGCTCCTAAAACCGAAAGTGTAAATACACTGCCTGCTTCTAATAAAGTTTGCAGGAAAATTTCACTTTTTGTCTTGCCGAGGCTCATAAAGATTGCCACCTCTTTTTGCCTTGTCCGCATCCACATACATAACAGCAGGGAAACAACAACAGTACCAGTTACCAATGTAAGTACCAGCATAAGATTTGCCACCTTACTGATTTGCTCTAATGGAGCAGACATCTGTTGATAAAGGGTATCGGAAGTGCTAAGTTCTACATCATTTCCGAATATTTTTTGCAAGCTGGTTTCCAGCACATCTAATTTTTCTGGTCTTTTTGAATAAACGCAGAGTTTTTCAAATTCAGCTTCTTTGAACAATTCTTTATAAGTGCTGTTGTCAATAAAGACTTGATTTTCTATTCGATTGACTGCGGTAGTTTCTGTTGGCTGGTCTTTTTCCACATTTCCTGCGGACATGAAAATTCCAATAATTTGAACAGATACTTTTGTTCCGTTTTCTGTACTTAATTCAATCGTATCTCCAACTTTTAGCTCATTTTGATTTGCAAGGTTCGCATTGATAACAGCACCTTTTTTCTCATGTTTGATATAATCGCCAGAAGATAAGCGGTACTGCATTTCTGAAAAAGGGCTGTCCTTTTCCAAATCATCATAGGAGAGCAACGCTATTTTCAAATTTTCCTCATTCGTAGAAGTATTGAGCGTAACGGGAGCAAAACTAGCTGGAAATACATCTTGCCTGCCGATACGGTTGATAGCTGAAACATCTTCCAGCGTTTCAATCTTGTTTACTTCATTCTCTGTTATCTTGCTGTCCTTACTTGTAATTTCAGCTACAATCTTAGAATTTGTCTTTTCCTGCATGGCTTGTTTGGACTCATTTGTAGTCCTTAAAATCATGCTTGTACCTAAAATCATACTGTTTACAAGTATCAAAACAATCAACAAAAGAATGGTTTTTCCTTTTTTTCGCTGTAAATAGCGAAAACCAAGTTGATAAAACTTCATACTTCACACCTCTATTCCCAACGGGCTATGACAACCTTTGTTGCATTGAAATGAAGTGTGTCTGCAAATTCTCCATAAAGATATACTTCAGATTGTTTTTTTACATCGGATATAGAACCCGTTGTTACATTTGTAACACCAGACTGTGCATTTACTGTGGCAATGACAAATTCACAATCTGGGTTATAGGTTACAGAAACAGCATTGTCTTTATTTTCCATTCCCGGTGCTTCTATTTTTATCCCAGCTCCACCCTCAATATCTTTTGCTTGATTTACCAAGCAACCATTGTCTGTAAATTCCAAAACACTTCCTCTCAAATTAGCAGACTCTAATATGTCGTTTCCTTTATTTTCTGAAGAACCATTTGTATTTTCTTCATTCGTATTAGAATTGACAATAGGATTAGACGTATCTGGCTTCTCATTTGGACTTGCACCACACCCCGTCAATGCACAGATACATAATCCAACTGCTATGAATTTACTGATGTTTGTTTTTTTCATTTTTGTATTCCACCTTTCTTGTTCGATATGCCCCTATTGTAAAAGCAAACCATTCTAAAAATCCTGTAAAAAAGTAAGAAAATCATCATCATTTTTTAGAGGATTTTTACAGACTTTTCTGTTATACTGTCTATAATTTATATAGAAAAGGATTGATACATTATGAAAATACTTCTTCTGGAAGATGATTTAGAGTTATGTAAAAATATAAAAATTTCTCTGGAAAAAGAAAACTATATGGTTGATTGTTGCAATGACGGGGAAACTGCTATGCTGTATGCCTTAAATACAGACTATGCTTATGACCTCGCCATTGTAGACCGTATGTTACCGATTATTGACGGTTTGACAATCATAAAATCTATGCGTAAAAAAGGAATTTCTATTCCTATCCTTATCATTACTGCCATGAGTACCCTTGACAATCGGGTTGAGGGTTTAGACGGCGGTGCTGATGATTATTTAGTAAAACCATTTCATATCAAAGAATTGCTTGCAAGAGTTCGGGCATTAACAAGACGCCCTGCCAATATCCAGTTATCTTCCAAATTAGAATATGGAGATTTAACTTTCGATAAAGACAGCCGAACCTTATCTACACCCGTCAATTCTCTTTTATTAACTTCAAAAGAAACCGAGTTGACTTTTGTATTTATGCAGAACCCAGAAACACTATTTTCCCGTGAACAGCTAATCCTTAAAATCTGGGGCAGTTCTTCCGAGGTAGAAACTGGCAATGTAGACAGTTACATTTCTTTTCTGCGAAAACGCCTAAAAGAATTAAAAAGTTCCTGTAAAATAACAACGGTCTACGGTGCAGGGTACAAACTGGAGAAAGAAACATGTTAAATAACTTATACCGAAAACTTCATATTCTGTTTGCAAGTTCTGTTATGCTGATTATTACCCTTGTGATTTCCTTTGTCGTTGCGAACACAGTTCATACAGAGAAAATCAACGAAAGCACCTTATTTCAGAGATTGACAACCTTGCTGATTTATCAAGTGGAAAGTGCTTCTTCGGATATGGACAAAGCACTCAAAACCTACGAAGAGAGTTATCATATTTTTTCTTTAATTACTGATACAAGGGGGAATACCATTTATCAGAGTGATTTCCCATTTCCAACTTCTGCGGACAATCTGTTGCATGATGTAGAAAAGCAGATTTCTACACAACCATTATCACAAATAGAAAACAGCACAACTTCACAAGGCGGTTTTCTGGAAATAAGAGGAACACATCACGATACTTATTTTGTTATTCCTGCTACAATTAGGACAGCAAATGATACCGTGTATCATGCAACCTTTCTTTATCAGACAGCCAGTTTGACGGATATTTTACAAAAAACATTGCCTATATATCTTCTTATCTGGTTTTTGGCTTGTATCGTTGTTATCGTGCTGACCCGTTATCTGCTGAAAAAGTCGTTTGCTCCAACGGAACGAATACTGCAAAGCCAAAAAGATTTTGTTGCAACAGCGTCCCATGAATTAAAATCTCCACTTGCTGTTATGATTTCCAACACGGATATGCTTCTTGATAATGTTTCCTTAAACGAGCAGGCAAAGCAAGCCGTACAGACCATAGATTTTGAATGTATGCGGTTATCCCGTTTAGTCAAAGATATGTTGCTTTTGGCTTCTTCCGACGCTAAAACATGGACATTGCATAAAAGCACAATCAATGTAGATACCTTGCTCATTACGTTATATGAAACCTACGAACCCGTCTGCATGAAGCAGAATTTAGAACTAAAACTGCATTTATCCGAGGAAAGTTATCCTGCTATGTTTACCGACAAAGACCGATTATTTCAAATCTTGTGTGTCTTTATGGATAATGCCATTCAACATTCCAAGAATAATTCTTTAATAGAGATAGAAGTAATCGCCACCGAAAAAAATATTGCTTTTTCTGTGGTAGACCACGGGCAAGGCATTTCTGATGAAGATAAGCAGTATATCTTTGACCGATTTTATAGTGGCGACAAGTCCCATACGAACAAATCGAATTTTGGACTGGGACTAAGTATCGCCAAAGAATTAACTCAAATGCTGAACGGTATTATCATTATCAATGATACTGCTGGTGGAGGTGCTACTTTTACTGTTAAATTTCCTCTGAAATAGATTAAGGCTTGCAGATCATACACTATGTATGGAGCAAGCCTTTTTTCAAATCTTTGTCTTTTTGGTAATCTTGTAAATATATTCTTCTGGGGTAGGGCGTTTATTACCAAAATATTTTTTGAAATTTGCCTGCACTTCTGGGGCGGTGCTATTCATAGCTTCATCAATCGTCGCTTCAATATCTGCCCGAACATCAGCCAATGATACACCGCCAGCTTTTGCACCAGCTTTCAACGCTTTTTTTATATCTCGCTTTTTTAGTCCTATCATAATAACCTTTCTTATCATAATTGCAAATTTATAAATTCATTAGTATTAAAACTGAAATTCAAATACATTACTAAAATCATTGTTCAAGACATAATAAACTTTATTTTTTTCTGTAGAATATACAAATGAAACCCTAGTTGCCCACAAGTCTTTTTGAGAAACAGATTTTAATACTTTAAATGCGTCATTTACTGAAAAATCTTTATCATATCCTGCCAATAACTCTTTAGCCACTTCGTATCTTGTATCCCCAGAAACAATGTACGGCTTTGTTATATCTGGTTTTAGAATAGAATAATTTGTAATAAGTGAAAAATTTTCTTGTTCATATCTATACCCAATTCCAGGTTCAATAATTAAAACTCGTCCTTTTTTATCAGAAAGCATAGCTTGCATAGTAGCATCTGGTGCATAAATAATTTTTTTCTTTTTAACAATGTCCAAGGCTTTATCAAAAGAAATCTCTGCCTTAATGAATTTTTCTGTTAATTCAGATATTGTAATACAATCCTCGCTTTCTATATACCTTGCATTTTCATTACCATGAACATAAAGAAGTGTTCCTACATTACCATTTTTATTTATCCCATGAAATGAATGATACAGACCGTCAGGCATTTTAATACCAATATAAAATCTATTTTCTTCGGTAATTACAGTATGATCCCATACAGAAAGGTCAATATCAAAATTAAAACCAACAATTTTATCTATACCATTGTAAACAAATCTTGTACACATATAATCACTCCTCAAAATACTATTTCAAATAGTCATTTAACTAATCTAATTAGTATTTTAAAATGTTTTTAAACTCAAACATATTATATTCGCACGTTTCGATTGAATAGCCTGAACTAAAGTAGGCTAAAGAGAGGGTAAACATAACGCTATTGCGCCCTACTAAACCCTTTTCTCCTGAAAATTTCGTTTCGTGCAATAAGAGATTAAACCAGGGTTCATCTACTTGTTTTTTGCCTTCTGTACCGCTTAAAACCGTTAGACTTGAACGAGTAAAGCCCTTATTATCTGTTTGTTTGAAAGACCAATCTTGCCATTCTTTGAAAGAATAACGGTAATTGGGATCAAAAAATTCTACATTGTCCGTTCTTGGTATACGAGCAATCCCAAAATGATTGCACGTTAGATCAACTGGCAAAGACTTTCCAAAATATTCTCGGATATTTTGCGAGATTATTTTGGCTGCTTTGACAGATTTAAATTCTGATTTTGAAGTCACATAGACTGGCGTTTCTAAAACAAAATATGCTTGATAACCTTTATCAGATTTGATAATTAACGTAGGCATAAAACCTAAATCAATAGCTGTTGTTAAAATATCGCTTGCTGAAATAGTTTCTTTTTCCGTGTGAATATCAAAATCAATAAAGAAGGTATTGATTTGTCTTAAATTGTTTTCAGAATGTCCTTTAGTGTATGAACGGTTTTCGTCTGCATACGTACCATAACGATAAACGTTTGGTGTCCAATGCGTAAATGTATCTTGATTTTCGTGAATCGCTTCTTCGGAAGTCAGAACAACGCCACGTCCGCCAATCATGCTTTTTTTTGAGCGATACGCAAAAATAGCCCCTTTACTTTTACCTGGCTTGGTAGTGATTGAGCGAATTTTACTATTTTTAAATTTGTACTTTAACAAGCCGTCATGAAGCACAGTTTCTACAACAAAAGGGATATTCATTCAGCTGTTCTCCTTTCTTACGAAAATTAATTAGTTAGAAGCTACGATCAAAGTTGAATCACAACAAAAAAGGCAATCAACTAAGTTTTTCTTAATTGATTGCCTGGTATCTTCTTAAAGACTTGAAATCCCCTCAAAAACCCGATATAATGGGTTTACAGATATTTAAGTATCTGATTAATAAAGTAATTAAATACTTTACCAAATTTTGGGTCTCGACTTCTTTAATTGATTGGTGGTAATCAATTAAGGCTCGCAGTTAAAGTTTCTCAGGCTTTAACTGGTCGTGGCTCTTTTTTTGTATTCTTTATTCAGTTCGTTGTTTCGTTATATCTAGTATATCGCTTTTTAAAAAAATAAGCAATGATTTCGTGCATTATTCACACGAAATCATTGCTTTTTTCTTCTTCCATTTCTAACTCCAATGTTACTTGTTCTGTTTCTGGTTCTGGTTCTGTTGGCTCATTTGGGATTAAATCCACTACTAGCGTTGAGTTAGTTAACTTTGCAATTTGTTCTAGTGTTTTTATGGTTGGATCTGATTTTCCTGATTCTATTCGTGAATAATTTGATCTACTCATTTCTAATTCTTGGGAGAATTTTTCTTTTGATTTGGTACCTCTCATCTTTTTTAAGCTTTCTCTAAATGCTAGTTCCAAGTTTCTCCCCCCTCTTTTTGTGTCATAAAATTCACGCTTTATTTAAATTATAGCTTTTAATATCTTAATAAACAAGTGATTAATCACTTGTGATTTGTGATAAGTGATTTGTGATTAATATATAAAAGCCCTCTTTAAAGGGCTTTTATGTTTATTTTGAAAAAGAGATAAAATCAATATATCCCTTTTCCCCAATTTTTACAACGGCATTGTAGGGCTTTTTCTCTTTGTTTTTGATTCCTTTTACCAGGGTTTCTTTTCCCTCCAGTAATTCTTTTACATTCGTTTTGGTTAGTTTTTTCTTTCTAAAATGTTCAGCTAAAGTAAACTTACATTCAGGATAATTTGAACAACCATAAAACGATTTTTTTAATACAATATTGTTGCCACACTTAGGACATTTTCCTACAAGGGGTCCCGAGCGCTTAGTGGGAATTTGTACCCCTTATCGATACAAATTCCCCGTAGGCGCTAGGGACCTCTTTAGCTTCTTGGAAGCTGTCAGTAGTATATCTAATAATTTATCTCCATTCCCTTTAGTAACGTGTAACTTTCCAAATTTAAAAAAGCGACTCATAGAATTATTTCCTCCCGTTAAATAATAGATAACTATTAAAAATAGACAATACTTGCTCATAAGTAACGGTACTTAAATTGTTTACTTTGGCGTGTTTCATTGCTTGATGAAACTGATTTTTAGTAAACAGTTGACGATATTCTCGATTGACCCATTTTGAAACAAAGTACGTATATAGCTTCCAATATTTATCTGGAACATCTGTGGTATGGCGGGTAAGTTTTATTAAGACACTGTTTACTTTTGGTTTAGGATGAAAGCATTCCGCTGGCAGCTTAAGCAATTGCTGAATCGAGACTTGAGTGTGCAAGAGCAACCCTAGTGTTCGGTGAATATCCAAGGTACGCTTGTAGAATCCTTCTTCAACAATCAGATAGATGTCAGACGCATGGCTTTCAAAAACCACTTTTTTAATAATTTGTGTGCTTAAATGGTAAGGAATACTCCCAACAATTTTATACCTCTGTTTGTTAGGGAATTGAAACTGTAGAATATCTTGGTGAATTAAAGTGACACGAATGTTCAGTTTTAATTTTTCTGACGATAAGTTGAATAGATGACTGTCTAATTCAATAGACGTTACCTGTTTACTTATTTTAGCCAGTTTCGTCGTTAAATGCCCTTTACCTGTTCCAATTTCGTAAACGGTATCGGTTTCTTTTAAATTCAATTGTTTTATTATTTGGTTGAGTACTTTTTCACTCGTTAAAAAGTTTTGAGAATATTTTATATTTTTGTTCATGTAATCACTCCTGAAGTGATTACATCTGTAAATAAATACAGAAGTTAAACGATTTGTTTGTAATTTTAGTTATCTGTTTAAAAAGTCATAAGATTAGTCACTGGTAGGAATTAATCTAACGTATTTATTTATCTGCGTAATCACTGTTTTTAGTCTGTTTCAAAACAGTAGATGTTTTATCTACATTACGCATTTGGAATACCAACATGACGAATCCCTCCTTCTTAATTACAAATTTTTAGCATCTAATTTAACTTCAATTCCTATTATACACAAAATTTTAAGAAAGTCAATAAATAATCATAATTTTCTAATTGTGTTATTGACTACACTAATTCAATTAGCTAGAATTGTGTTTGTATGATATTTTGAATGAGGTGCATAACTATGAAAACCACTAAAGAAGCAGTAATAAAAGCAACATCAGACTTAGCAGATGAAAAAGGATTAAATAACGTTTCGTTAAAAGCTGTTGCTCAAAAATTAAACATTCGTACACCATCTTTATATAATCACATAGAAAGTTTAGATAATCTTCTTTTAGAAGTTGCTCATAATGGTATGCGTGACATGAATGAAAGAATGATGAAAATTGCCGTTGGAAAAATAGGGAAAGAAGCAATTAAGTTAGTTTCTATCGAATACCTAAACTATATGATTGAACACCCCGGAGTTTATGAAACAATTCAATGGGCTGTGTGGCACGGAACAGAGGAAACAGCAACCATTTTTAACAACTATCTTTCATTATTAACTACTCTTATCCAATCGTGCAGTCTTAACAAAGACAAAACACTTGAAATATTAAATATGCTTACTGGAATAATTCACGGTTATACAACTTTGCAATTAGGAAACGCTTTTTCTGCCTCAGATAAAGTTAGATTTGAATTAGCTGAAGCGATAGATACTTTATTAGTCGGGATTTTCCAGAAGTATAAATAATATATTTAGGCTTGCAAATCAATACAGAACTGCAAGCCTTTTTCTTTTATCCTACAATCTTCCAGTTGCTATCCTTATGTAGCACAAGCTCATACTGTGATACTTGTGTCGCCTTTGTCTGATTATCAAGGAATTTTACAGCTACTTTAACTTTCACATTATCCCCGTCCTTTGTAAAGATAGGGTTTACCAGTTCAGAATAAAGGTAGTCCCTGCCGATAGGCTCAATCACATTTCCAGATACATAGTAAGCAAGCTCTTTTTCTGTGGCTGTTGGATAGAGCTTAAAGAATGTTTCCAGAAATGCGGTAGCGTCATTTACCGTATCAGCGTCCACGCTTGCGTCTGCTTCTGGTGTCTTAGGCTCATAGTCTGATTTTTCGATTGCTGGTGCAAGAGTAGGGTTCTGAATGATTACCATATCCCCGTCAGCGTCTACATGGACTTTTACAGTATAAGTCGCTTTCACATTGCTTGTCTGTTCTCCCTCTTTTATCTGCTGATCTACTTCGTAGGTAGCAGAAAAAGTGTCCGTTCCCGATTGCTCGATATGCCACACAATCACATCTGTAACTGTGGAGCTGGTCGGTATATCCGTTCTGATTGTATCAACATTCAAGTCTTGCAATTCCTTTGTCAGATAACCGCTGATTGCCTGCGTCCTTGCTTCAATCGCTTCTTTGCTGTTACTCCATGTGTAATAAGACTTCGCAAAGTTCTTTACGAAATTTTCTATCCCGTTGGTGTCCTGCAAACGAAGTTCAATGATTTCTTTTTCATGGGTCGTGTGCTGGTCGATAGCCGTAAAATTCTTATACACCCCAAAGCTCACGCTTGCGATAAGCACCACCCACAACGCAATCACGGTTTTCTTATGTGTGCCTACCTTGACAGTACGCACCTTTTTTTCTTTGACATTTTCTGTCTGTTTCTTATTCTTCTTAAACATAATGTTATCCTCACTTTCTATTGTTTTACTCGTCCTGCACCGATTAAGTGCTGTTGCCAGTAACTATTATTTAGGTCTGCATATCCTATCGGATTTCCTGCGTGGTACATCTGCGTCGGCGAAACAAGAATACCGACATGTGTTACATAACTTCCAGCGTTATAGGTAGAATGGAAAAATACCAAGTCCCCAGCCTTTGCCTGCGAGAGTGGAAGATGTTGGGTGGCGTCATACTGTGCTTGTGCTGTTCTCGGTAAGGAAACACCAGCTTTTCCATAGCACCATTGCGTCAGCCCCGAACAGTCAAAGGAAGTGTTAGGATTGCTACCGCCATATACATACTTCCAGCCTTGATACTTCAATGCTTCATTCATTACTTTTTGTGCCAGTTCTCCCGATACCTGCGGAACAGTTAAATACTGATTGACTAATTCGACGTAAAATTGATTGCCATACTGATACCGCCAGCCCCCGTTCTTCGCAACGGCTATCGGGTTGGTGTAGGTTACTTTCTTTCCACCCGATTTTTCACGGGCGAAGCTCTCTGCAAGATTAAAGGTGTGTTTCTTTCCTTTTCCTGCCACATATCCCACATAGCCACCGCCATAGTTATAAGACTGTATCGCTACATTCAAATCGTCGATACCTTGATTTTTGCAGGAAGAAAGCAGGGACGCAAAATACTTACACCCCTGCTTGATTGAGCTTTCCGTATCTAAGGAATTAGGCGGTAAACCAAGACTTTCCGAACTCTGCATAACATCTTCTGCCGTACCGCCACTTTCTACTTGAATGATAGCCAATAGCACATTGACATACTCGGAAATACCGTATTCTCTGGCGTACTTTTCTACCATAGGCTGATGTTTCAAGACTTCTGCGGATAAGTTCATACCCGTAATGCCAGAAGAAAAATTGCTGTTCTCGTCGTCGCTGTCCGCACTAATCAAGACACCAAAGAAAAGCACCAGAGAAAAGAGGATAGGAAACAGAGTGCCAATGATAGCGATATGTTTCAGTTTCATTTTTTCTTCTGTCCTTTCTTCATCACAAGGTTACGAGTTTTCTCTGTTGTCTGCTGGTTCTTTTGGACGGTTTGCGTCTGCTGAACCTTTGTCCTGCGGTCTTTTGTGTAATTCTGGCGTGTTTCCTGCGATACCACTTTTTCTACATTCTGCCTATGTACTGGCTGTGCCGACTGGGTCGCTTTCTTATCAGAAGCACCAGAAGATAACGGACGCTCTTTGATAACATTTGTCTTGACTGGCTCACTTGCTTTTGAAGTGGTCGCTGTGGCAGGACGTTTGACTTCCTGCATTTTTTCCGCACTCGGCTTTGAAGCTGTGGCTGGTCGCTCATGGGGACGGGTAGCTCCCGTTGTCGCTGATCCGTCAGCCTTTCGCTGTGCCTGCCTTGCTTCTTGTGCCTTTTGAAGCTCCATACGCTTGTCAGCGATACTCTGTCTATGCTTTTCCTGCTTTTCCAAACGTCCCGTCTGTCTGGACTGCTGTTCCTGCACCATGCCACGCTTAAAGTCGGACACGCTGGACTTTGCCTTTTCCTTTGCGGAATACACCGCATAAGCGGTCTGTGTCGGCATATCCTTGATATTCTCTTTGACAGCATTTGCCTTGTCTTTCACTTTATTTTTCGTATCTAAGACAGCACCCACCTTTGAGCCTGCACGCTGTCCCATACTGGAAGTAGATGTATTGCCCCGACTGTCTTTTGTGGCTGTGTTCCTTGTCGGTTTTCTGTTTGAAATCGTGCTACCTGCCACCGCACCAGCAACACCGCCAGCAGTAACCGCACCAGCAAGCCGTCTTTCCATACGCCTAGCTCTATGTCGCATAAACAGATATGGTCTGCGGAATATCCTGCGTCCCATGTTTTGACTGTCGCCAGCGTTCAAAGAGAACATACTCATTAAATCGCCCAGCTTCATATAAATACCAGCGAAACATACTATCTGCAAGAACGCTACCATAAAGAACGGATAGTCCGTGGAGATGTTATAAAACATACTGGAAATGCTGAACGCCACCGTTACAATGAGCGTTATTCCTGCCCGTGTCATTATGGTATTAAACACCCTTACGATTGCCTGCTTCGCCATGCTTTCATAGCTCGGTATCATGGAAAGTAAAAAGCTGATAGGTAAAAACATTGCAAAGATAATAAAAAGTATCTGGCTAAATAACATCATGCCCGTAAGCAAGAATACAAATATCGTTATCCCTAAATTGAAGAACAGTAGGAAGAACACCATGCCTAAACGGTTCACGACCTGCGGTATCGTCAGATTGTTGTTGTCGTTATCTTCGATTTCTGTTTTCACGACTTCCTCTCTGGTTTTCCCGTCCTCGTCCTCTGGACTTGCCGATACAAGAGCTTCGACACGGTCTGCCCCGATTTCTTCTGTGTTGCTGTTACCGAATTGCAGAAGTAGCCACGGCTGTTCCACTTGAATAGAAAATAGGCTGTCCCGTATCAAGTCCACGCTGTCCTTGCCCTCGCTGTCGGAGTTGGGGAGCATGATTTTTGTTCCCAAGTCCAAAGAAGCGGTACTGATGTCTGATGAAAATTCATTTATCTTCTTGATGTAGTCGGGAGCGTAGGCAATAAACGAAGCGGACAGCACGAACACCACCACAAAGTTGATAACAGCGTGAAGTGCCTTGCTGGTTTCCCGTTTGATAAGTCCCGTATAAGCAACATACATTCCCACCACTAAGATAATGAGAAGCAGGAAACCAACATAGAAGCCCGTAGAAGAAAAGCCGTTCTCGGTTACACCTGCAAGGGTCTGTATGCTCTTTCCGATACTGTCTGCCATATCGTTAATAAAATCAAGTTTATAGGCTTCCTGCACCACATAGCCCGTGGCATTGCTTAAATAAAGGCTTATCGTCCAGACAAAGTTGGTAATGCAGTAAAGCCCGTACTGTACCGATTTTCCAATGCCGTCCAGCCAGTTCCACGGCAACCATGACCAGCTATTATCCACATAAAAATCAAGCTGGTAGTTGGAAAGGGGATATTTTGAGTAAAGATTTTCTGCGTTTATGGTATCGTCCACAAGCCCCGTCGCATGAGCCACCGTCCCCAAAAGTGAAAGCAGGATAAGGGAGAGTGCCACCACGAACAGAGCCATTTTGAGAAAGTGAAGTATCTTCCTTTTTGTGAACGCACCTTTTATCCTTTCTTTCATCACTCCACCTCATTTCTCTGTACGGGCGGTCTGGTATCAAAGGCGTGTAGCAGTTCTTCAAAAACTGGGTGTATCTGTACCACACCGACACGCCCGTATAAGTCCTGCAATAAGCATTGTCCGTTCTCCAAATCACGAAGCCGTTTCTGGTTGTTTTCATCGTCCTTGTCGATACCGAAAAATTCTAAGGTCTGTTTTATCTCGTTGATGTCAGTAGAACGGAAAGCGAATTTTAAGCCGATATTGTTTTTCAGACTTTCCTTTGCCACGTCCCCAGAAGATTGTGTAACGAAATAAACACCTGCCTGCATAGCTCGTCCAGCACGAACCAGCTTGTTAGAGAGCGTTTCTCCTTGTGCCACATTTAAGAACGCCCACGCTTCGTCCAAATCGACAATCTTAAAAATACTTCTGTCCGAATGGATAAAATCAAGGGCAAAGGTACTAATCACAATCAGCATAGATACCGACAATAATTCAATAGTCGTGTATTCTTCAAAGGTCGTGTCCTTATCTGGCAGTACAAGGTCGGCTACTTGAATGATATTGAGCTGGTTATCAAGGCTGATTGCATTTTCCACCGTACCGTCTGAAAACAGCAGATGTGCAAAGTCGTAGTCCGTGAAGCTGTCGATATGGTCTGCGATATTTCTTGATATGGGCGTATCTTCACGGCGTAGCTCGTCTATTACATGGAGCAAGCCCCGACTGTCGCTCTGGGTAACGGAACGAACCGCTTTTCGTAACACGGGGAATTTTTCGCCGTCCCTAGAGGAAATACCCGTAAGGAATGTCAAGATGTCGATTGCCAGACTTTCAGCGTCTTTTACATTCTTCATAATCACGAATGGGTCAAGAAGTCCTGCATTGTCTTTATCGCTGGTAAGATTTACGATATTGATTTCATGGGCGATTTCTGGAAGTGTTTCTCTCCAGTTGCCACGCTCGGCTTTGGGGTCTAAAATGACTGCTTGACCGCCAAACAACACCGAATAATACACCAGAAGATTGTTGCAGAACGACTTTCCACCGCCAAGCGAACCGACAAAAGCAGACGCTAAAGCGTTGGTAACTGTACCTTTTACGCCCTGCGAAGCTAAAGACGGTTGCAGGTACACATTTCTTCCCGTATCAACGGAATAGCCCATATAGATACCCGTAGTTTCCCCTAACTGCTGGGTCGCTCCAAAGCCAAGCCCTGCCAAGAAGTCTGATTTTACATACTGCACATAGTCATTGATATATCGCTTGCTGGCAGGTAAAAATTCAGAATGAAGCCCCAGCATATCCCCAGCAGGACGTACCAGCTTTACATTGAGGTCGTCGTAAAAGTCTTTGACTTCATCACAACGGCGTTTCAGCTCGTCAAGATCGGGTGCAGACACCCGTATAACGTAGCTTAACTTATACATACTTTCTTTTGTCTGGTCTAAGTCCGTTTCCAGCTCGTCCACGCTGTCTAAAGCGTCCACCACATTTGAGCTGGTTTCACCTCCTGCTTGATAAGCGTGATTGTCAAGGTCTTTCAATTCCTTTTTCTTGTTGCGTACGGTTGTTAATGCTTTTCGGTTCTCCACGATTTCTACATTCATAGAAGTATCAACGGGGAATGTGAATTGCTGTTGCTGGAAATAGAAGATTTCACTTGACGGAAAATCAAGCTCGCCGACAATCGCATTGACGGTAAAATAGGACACATAACTTTCCTTGTCCTCATGTTCCAAGCGTAAATACCGCTGGCTTTCTTCAATCACACACCTTGTCGGACGGATAAGGTCGTAGTATTTTATCAGCGTTTCTTTGTTCAATTTTTTTTTTGGTAGCTGGTACGCATAATCTTCATAAGCGATACCGTCCCTGCCGTAAAGATGTTCCATGAGATACCCAAAATCATTGATTTCCAAGCGACGCACCTTAAAGCGACGGGAGATTTTATTTTCCAGTAACTTTTCCATTTTCATGTAACGGTTGATTTCATCATTCGGCATGGAAACAAAATCATTCATCAGCGTATGGTTTACTTCATGGAGAAACTCTTTGAATGTCAGCCACGCCGATTTTTTGATGTTCTTCAGATTGAGCTGTTCTTCCGTAACCATGAGCTTAAAGCCAAGAAAAAAGCGGTAGTCCACTTGATTGTTCCCAATCATAGATACTAACGCTTCGGTCTGTTCGTCTATTTTCTGGTAGGCAACTTCCTTTAATTTTCCCGTTACCAGTTTCTTTGACTGCTCCTGCATACTTCGTATGGAGCTTTCTGTGGCAATCTGCAACGCATGAATTTTACCCTCACGGGACTGTGCGATTAGCTGTCGGAAACTGTCATGCACGATAAATTTCTGCTCTGCGGATAGAAAAGAATAGTTGTATGGTACCAGCTCATAATAGGCAAACACTTCATTGTCCTTGTTCCAGACAAGGTTATTGTCAATATATTTTATCGGGAACATAGTTCACACTCCTTACTGCCGTGATTGTTTCATTTAATATCTGCTTATGCAGTTTTACGGCTTTTCCTGCATAAGTGATTTTTGGTCGCAGGGCATAGGTTATCTGTGATTTCAAAAAGCTGTACGGCTTCTTTCCGTCAAAGGTTTTCTGCGACATGAACCAAGTGAGAGCAACGGGAATACCAAAGTATTTGAGAAATGCTCCCTCAATCATGGAAAGTGGGGGAATATCCCCAAACAGAATGATGATAAATTCCGTAATCACAAACCATGTAATCTGTGTAAAAGTAACGGGAAAGGGTAAGTTAAAGTCATTGATTGCATATAAGACTTTTTCCACGTTCCAGATACCCGTGTAGCTTTTAATCTTTTTCAAGTTCTTTCAGCTCCTTTCAAAATAGAAAAGGACAGCCATTTTCAGACTGTCCCTTAAAAGAGAAATACGCTGTCAGTAGCAACAATGCTTGTCGCTGATCTTCCAGCGTTAATATGGTATCTCGCACATACCTCGGCTTGTTTCAATAAAGCAACCGCCCATATCCAAATCTCGCCCGTAGGCTTCATAGTCAATGTAGTTCTGTAAGCTGGGTGGAATGTCGCCAAGTGCCTGCAATTCGTCTATGTAGTAGTAGGCAACGTCTGTCATGGTTTCACAGTCGGGATAATAATAAATATCGTCCTTGTGTTCCACGACTTCTTCCAGCGTCCCGTAGTGGCTGATAAATTCGTCCAGACACTCTACGATATAGTCGGGAAGTTCCTCTATCATTTCATACATCTCATTGAGTTCTTCAATGGAAACATACTCGCCAATCGCAATGGGGAAGTTGTCGGTATCATGGATTGCGTATTCCTCATACTGTTCATTCAAGCCGATTTTTTCTTTTACATCTTCCTCATCAATGGGAAACGTGAACCAAGCACCGACTAAATATCCCTCATTGTATTTGCCAAGATTAGCAATGTAAACCGCCATATCATCAATCATAACCACCACCTCATTTCCTACTCTGGCAGTTCAAAGATACCGTGTTCTGTTACTAAAAATTTCCCGTGTTCCTGCAAGTGAGAAGCATAGGCTTCAAAGTCAAAGTAATATTCTTGACAGTCCTCGGATAAATGCTTAAATGTCGGGTCGTTCATCAGCTTTTGCCTTGCAACATCTATCATGCTTTTGCAGTCAGGATAAACCGTAATCACGTTCCTGCAAATATAAAGTGCTTCTAAATTGTCATATACGGTCAGAAGTGATACATATTCTTCCTGCATATCACTTGAAAGCTGGCGGTACATAAAATCTAATTCGTTGAGCTGATACACGCTTGTATGTTCGTGAACTTCATCAGCATAAGGCAACACCTTTTCGATAATACAGTAATCCCCACTTTCTGCACCGATACCTAACTTTTCTTCAAACTCGGCAACATCTATCGGCAGGTCGAACCAGTATGATATTGTTTCTTCGTCAGTTGTTCCTCTCGTTTCCACCAGTACCCTTGTTTCCTGCATTGTTCCTCACGTCCTTTCTGTTGGTTCATCACATCTTTTAAGTTCTGGTATGAGATACCAAACACATATTTAGAAAAATCTTCTAACTGTCTTTCTTCATAGTCGGCAGGGTTCAGCCGTTTCATTTCATGCCACACCTTACGCTTGTAAGAGGGCAGGTCGGAAATGTATTCACAGCCGACTTTTGCCTGCATATCCTTAAAAATATCGTTCATTTCATCACTCCAATCTGAAATTTAGGTATGAAAAAAGCAGTCAATCCTAAGACTAACTGCTTTGTGTGTATGGATATGAAATTGTTTATCAGACATATTGTTTGAAAAATACATTTAACTTTTGCCCTAGTAGTGTTGGGTTATCTGTATTTACTTCATGTCCTGCATTTTCAATAATAGCTATTTCTGCGTTTTCTATCTGTTGTTGCAATTCTAAAGAAGCTTTTTTATTTATCTTATCCTTATCGCCACAGACAACAAGTACCGAACATGATATTTTTTTCAGTTCATGTTTAAAATTAAGTTCTGTCATAGATTTGCATAGATTGATAAAATCTGTTTTCTGAAAACCCATTTTTTCAAATGCTGAACAAGGCATAATACGGAATATCAGATTTTGCATTTTTAACAGATACTTTGGCATTTCATATTGTGTGCCTATTAACACTAATGAGTTCATTTTTTCTGGGTGTTCTATCGCATACTGCATAGCAAGAATACCACCTAAAGAAAGTCCACAAATATTTAGCGGTTCTTCAAACTGTTCACAGTATGTTTCCAATGTCCGATACAATGTATCATAACATGGTATTTTTCCAAAAAGCCAATCTGATAAATTAGGGCATAAAACTTCAAAATCATCATTGAATACTTTTACGGTATCACTCCAACTTTCAGAAGATTGTCCCAAACCGTGAAGCATTATATATTTCATTCCATCACTCCTAGATACTGTGTTTCATATCCACATTATAACATTCGCATATCAGCACCACAATAAAATTTTATGCACCGATAATCTTATTGAACAGCTCTAACAATACATCTTTCACACCGCCAGCGTTGAATACCAAACCGACAGCAATCAAGGCAACTACCAAGAAGCCGATAAGTTTTGAAAACTCACGCTTGAACCCTAAGTAGATACCGATAACCACAATCGCCATAAGCACTAAGCTCTGTGCGTTTGATAAAAACCATTGATACAAATTTTGTCCGAAATTCATTTAATTGTCCTCACTTTCTTCTAATTGTTTCATTTCATAGTCAGCTTCTTTGCCGACATTCAAAATACACATCAAGACTACGCCGATACCCATTCCCATAGATACCAGCAGGAAATCTTTTAATAATACCCACATTTTTTATCACTCCTAACTTTCCACCAAATCTTTTGCAGGGGTCGTCTGCTGTTTGATTATCATTTTATGCTTTTCTGTGAGCTTTGCCTGCTGTTCGATTGTTTCCATGTAGTCTGTACCGTTTCCTTTATCAATCTTTTTCAGCATTTTCAAGGTTGGTGCTACCTGCCTTTGTACCCAACGCAATGTGCGGTCTAAGGTGTAAGGCTCTGGCTTTGTCGTCAGCTTCAAGCTCTGTCTGTTATCGCCAATAAACCAAGCCCAGCGGTCATTGAGTTTCCATTCATTTTTTCGCTTGTCGGGTTCTTCATCAACAAACCGTACATACTGGTTGATGATAGAAAAGGCGGTCTGCTCTGCGTCATAATAGGTCAGCAAATCTCGTACTGCATAATAGGCACGTTCATTTCTAAGCCGTATCTCAAAACGGTTGATAATGTCGGCTTCTTCAAGCGGTGTCCCTAACTTGACGTACTGCTCATAGTCCTTTTCATAGATACAAAAATACACATCTGATTTCAGCGAACCAAGATAAAGGGTGCGTCCCATATATTCTCTGTCGTCCTCTCTATGCTTGATAAGCTCGCCCGACTGGTAAAACTTATAACTTCTGGACTTTCCGATATATTCCCGTTTTCTGCATTTTTCCGCAAGCTCTGGAATATCCAAAATGCCCGTATGGTCGTTGATAGCAAGGTCGATACGCTTCATCACGCCACCGTCTACGAGTGCGTCCATGAGAAAGTCATACCAGCTTCTTTGCTGTGCCAGCAGGTAACTTTCAAACTGCCTGCAACCACGCCCCTTTAACTCTAAAAGGACACCTTTTTCTTCGTCAGCCGACGTATAGATAAAGATGTCCCCTAAAGAGTAATGCTCCGTATAACTGTAATGTCCATAATCTTCATGGAGCATATAGTTGATATTCAGTTTTAATATGTCTTTGATGATATGCTGTATATCCAGCGTGGGAAAACGAATTTTCACATAATCAAACAGCATGGTAAGCGGTGCTTCTGGATTGAACCTTGCCAGTTCTTTATGCAGAGTTTCCAAAAGCTCCTTTGACGGCTTCATTTTTCCGCTTTCTATCTTATTGAGATATTCTCTTGTGATACCAGAAGCCACCGCCAGCCTGCCTTGTGAGATACCGTAAGCAATCCGTTTCTCCCGTAATTCTTTTATCCATTGTTCTTCATTCAGAACCATACCCCCAATCTGTAAAGTGTGAAGTTTTTTTAGGCGACTTCACAGCCGATTTTTGCTAGGAAACCATGCCAGAAGCCTTATGTTTCCTATGTTTTTTGTCTATTGTCTATTTGCAAACGTACCCCTCTGTTAGATACCGAGGGGTTTTATCAGCGGACGGGACAAGCCCCGTCCGCCAAGAACGGAACTTGCGGTTGAGAACCGCAAAACCCGTCCTTGTCGTCCGTGTCTGTGTCCTGCTGTGAACCTTGTATGCCCTCATAGATAACCGCAAAATCTATTCTTTCATCTGAAAGTGCTTCTTTCATTTCTTCAGACAGCCCTTTAAGAAATACATTACATTGCAGACAAGCCTTATCTAAAACTCGAAATCGAAAATAGATTATCCTGCTTTCAACGCAATGTCTACTTTCCAACCTCATTCTAAACTTATGAGGAATGTTGATTTTTTCACGAATAACATCATCAATGATTTTATCTATCCTTGAATGAAATCGCAGATTTGGATTGACAGAATAATCTAAAAAACAATCTAACATATATTTCCTGCAATCCGTTGTAAAAATATCTGTATTCAAGCACAAACAGAGGTAGTTTTTCTCTGTGGGTGCGTGATAAACATTTAATGTGTCCTTATTCAATCACATCTTCCTTTCCTTGTTGTTCTGGCATGACTTGTCTTTCTTGTGCAAGCCTGCCGATTGTTTGTAAAAAATCATGTCCTTTGGGGACTAAAGGCGTGTAAAATTCGCTTATCACGCTTGTTCCCATATCACAATAGCCACGCCCCTTGATACGCTTCTGGAAAAACTGCTTTTTCACATCTGAACCGAACAGCATACCGTAACCTAATTCGCTGATACGCCCAAGTCCCACACGGAAATTGAAGTTATCTCTGATACCGTCAGAGAAATACTTTGCGTCTGGACGCTGGCAGGCAACGATAAGGAAATAACCTGCTTGTCGTCCTAACATAACGATTTTCTTTAACTGGCTAAGCAAGCCCACGCTTTCCTTTGTCCCCAGCATTTCAAAAAATGCCACATATTCATCAAAGATAAGAAAGCAGGGTGGCAGTCCCAGATAGGCGTAGTTTTCGCCCGTCTTATAGTTCGGGTGTTGCTTCATTTCCTCACTTCGCTGTACCATTCCCTCATAAAAGGCATTGACACAATCAATCATTTCTTCTTTGGTGTGATACACATTTCCCATAACTGTCCCTAAGTCTGCAAGGTCAGCGTTCTTCGGGTCTAAGATGTAAAGGACAGCGTTGGTATGCAGTAAGGCTTCAATAAGCGTCAGCAGAAAATAAGTTTTACCGCCACCCGTTCCACCAGCAATCAGAGCGTGAGGGAGTGCGTCATATTCCCAGACAAGATTTTTCATCAGTTTCAGACAGCCGTTTTCTGCCCGTACTTCATCAATGGTAATGCGGTTCGCTATCATATCATAAAGCAGGGTATATTCAATATAGCCGTCATGCAGGGTCTTGTCGGTCAGCTCACAATATAAGCCACTTTCCAATTTATCCTCTAACCGTAAAAGCTGGTCTTGATATTTTCCCAGCGTAATTTCACAGCGGATATGAAGCAGTCCCTTTTCCATTTGATAATAAATCTTTGGAAACCAGACGATTTTTTCCCTTGATCTGCTTTGCAGGTCAGTAAAAAAACCGCTGTCTTGTACGGTATCGGCTTCATACCACTTATTTTCCAGTACCATTCTTGCCAGCTTTTGACGGTGCAGGAGCTTCTTGAAACTATCGTAACAGAAGTGGTAATACAGAAAAACGACCAATGCACAAACACCAGTCGCTATCAGTATAGTTATGAAGTTGTAAGGGGAAAGCGTCAAGCCGTTCTCTAACAAGCTGAAATGTTCCCAATCAGTACGCATGAGCTGTTTGATATTCAGTAGCAGGAGAACCGCCACGAATACAAACAGAAGCGTTCCTATGGAAAAGTGGTAGACAAGGTGCTTGTCGCTGGCTCTGATACGGTGTCCTTTGTTAAAAATCTTTTGCATAAATCAATCACTCCTTTCTGGGTATGAAAAAAGCAGTCAATCCTAAGACTAACTGCTAAAATAATATAACTGTTTATTTGGGCGAAACGTATTAGAGTAAATTTTTCTCTTTTAACATTTCAAGAAATTCTTTATATCCAACACAGTCGCAAGAAACTGTACAAATTTTTTTGTTTCCTACAAATATTTTCAATCCTATTTGCTCTTTTTCTGTGCAACGGGAAATATCATTAAATGAAATTTCTCTTGTTCTTCCAACAGCAGGAGTAATACGCAAATTATTTCCGTCAATTACTACCTTATGTCTTTTTAATGCCCACGCACAAAATTCAATCAATAGAACAAAAATAGCAAAAACAACAGAGTGTCCCACCGTATTATCAAATCCCATGAACAATCCTAAAGCTATTGCAATTCCTACCATTATCAATGAACAAATATGACATACTGTTTGATAGGCGTGTGATACAAAAACAGTATTTGTGAATTTTTCTTTTTTAGTTGCTTTTTGTGTCTTATCTAATACGAGAGATATAATAGGGACAACGAATACAGCAAATATAATAGCTCTTATCATAAACAGCACTCCTTATAATTAAATTTTTCATACCCATATTATAACAGTTTTATATATCCGCTACAACGAAAATCTATTCAGCAAGCCTATTTTTTCGGCTGTCCCTGCGGTGTATGGTTCTGTGGACTGCCTACGTTTTGATTGCCTTTATTCTTCAATACAATATCCTCTGCCTTTACATACCAGTCCACATCTGCACCCGTATAGGTCTTTCTTGATACCGTATCGGCTACTGGATTGACAAGCTCCACAACTGCATTGTACGGAAATTCTCTTAACGGTACTTCTGGCGGTACAGACACGGGGATAATTCCACCATGCAAACTGCACTTCAAATCATAGATACGCTTTTTAAGCTGGGTACTCGGTGTCCCGTCCTCATTCTGTAAGAACACATCACGCACCGCTGTAAATTTTAATTCTCCAAATGTTTTCTCTTTGTCAATAACAAACCCGTTTGATAATCTCATAAATTCTTCACTCCTTTACTTTTCTTCAACTGCTACAATATCATCAGCAACTAACACATAATCGGTATGTCCCATATCCCCGATTGCATAACCTCTGCCGTATAACTTCGGATTGACAAGTTTTACTTTCTGTTCATACTTGAACTTTTTTTCGCCAGCCTGCACGGGAATTTCTACCACAACATTTTCGCCTTTCTGTACGTCAGAATAAAGGTTATAGCTTCGTCTTGCTAAGACCCTGCGGTTATTTTTATCTCTTTCAAAGACTGGCTCACTTTCGCCTGCAAATTCAAGAGTTCCAAAAGACTGTACCATATCTGGCACGACATATTTCATTTCCATATTGTTTTACCTCGTTTCTTTCTATTTTTGATAAATTGATTGTGATTTCTTATTCTGGCGGTTTGGGAAGTACCAGCAATCCTACAGATAGTAAAGGGTAAAATCAATGCTTACGCACCCTTGACTATCCGTGTTCTTGCAGGTTGTTGGCAGACAAGCCAGAATAAGCGGAAGTCTGCCGTTTGACAACTTCGGCGGAGAGCGTGATTTTTCTTTTCTCATACCGTTACCGCCTTATGATTTTTTCATTTTACGGCGTTTGTAGAAGAAGATACCTGCCAGTCCAGCACCAGAGGTCAAAAGAAGTGCAAGCAGTCCGTAAAGGTTTGTGTTATCGCCCGTTTTGGGACTGTCGCTCGGTCTGTTTGGCTTTTCTGGTGTCGGTGGTGTTTCGGGTTTCTCTGGTTCTTTTGGCTTTTCCTTAAAGGTAATCGTCTGTCCCTTATCCTCAATATCCTTATGCTCGGTAACTTTCTTCGGATCGTCTGGATTGCTTAAATCGTACAATTCTTCAAAAGTTACAAGCTGTTTGCCGTCAAGGGAAGTAGCGTCAAGGGTAAAGGCAACTTCCACTTTCATAGTTTCGCTGTCAGCAGTAAAAGTGTAATCACTTTCCACACGTTTCCCATTGATAAGAAGCTCGGCATTTTCTTTTTTCAACATCTGCCAGCCCACCAGTTTGTACTGTGTACCGACTTCTAAGCCCTCTAAGGTTACGGTATCAATGATTGTTACCTCTTTTCCAGCTTCAAGCTCTTTGTTGCCGTCCTTATCGGTAGCAGTCGTATGAATTTTGATGATACGCTCTGTGATAAGTACGGTCTGCCCGTCGTCCTCAATGTCTTTATGCTCCGCAACTTTCACGGGTTCGTCTGGATTGCTGAAATCATACAATTCTTCAAAGGTAACAAGGTTCTTGCCACCTAAAGCAGACGCATTGAATATATAGGAAATTTCCACTTTCATTTCTTCATCATCAGCGACAAAGGTATAATCGTTTTCTACACGTTTCCCGTCAATGATAAGCTCGGCGTTTTCTTCCTTTAACATCTGCCAACCTTTCAACTGATACTTTGTGCCTTTTGTAAGCCCGTTTAATTTGACAGTATCAACGATTGTTACCTCTTTTCCTGCAAGGATAGTTTTTTCGCCGTCCTTGCTGGTCGCTGTGGTATGGATAGAGATTTCTTTTTCGTATTCATCAGTCAACGTTCCTAAATCAATCACAAGGTTATTTCTTGATACCACGATTTCAAAAGGTGGGATAAGTTCAAAGCCTTTGTTACTGTCGCAACGCATTTCTTCAATGATGTAGGTATCATAAGGTAATGCACCCTTGCTGTCGTCTGGTTCAGAAGTTCCAAACCACACACCGTCCTCGCTGGTCTTGCCTGCGTTGGTATTGTGCTTATGCGAAGCCCATTCAGAAGAAGTGGAAAACTGCCCGTTATCATCAGTTACAACTATATGATTTTCGCCCGTTGTCTTGCTTGTGATCCTAAAAGGAACATCAGCAAGACGCTTGTGTGTGCCTGCACCGATTTTTACACCCTCAATATCTCCACGCTTAATCTGATTATAGATAGAATGGGCTTCGTCGGTTAAGTCCACGATTTTTCCATTTTCTGTGATTGTAAAATCAATCGGTTTTGCACCGTCTGTCAAATATCCGTCTGGTGCTTCGCTCTCAACGATACGGAAGTTTCCATAAGGTAAAAGGTCAGCAGAAGTAGAAGCGATACCCTCAATATCGGTACGAATTGTCTTTACCACTTCATTTTTCTTATAGAGCTTGCCCTCAACCAATACTGCATTATCATTTAAGGAAATGATGTCAAAGGCAGTATCTTTTAAAGTTGCACTTCCTTGTGGTTTGGTATCGCCCGTTTCTAAATCTCGTTTCTGAATTTTCACACCGCCACGGATAACCTTATCTGATACGGAAAACTGGTTACTTCCAGATAATACGGCAAGGTCGCCGTCCTCGGTAATCTGTGTAAGGTATAAGTCTTTTATCTGTTCGGACTTATCGCCAGCCTGCATATATGCACCGTCTAACAAGTATCCGTTTGGAGCTTTTGTTTCTTCAACGGTTAGCGTTCCAAGTGGAAGAACCGCTTTACCGTCCTGCATATAGAAGCTATCGCCAGATACTTTGTATGCGTCCGCAAATTTTGTGATGTAGTGGGTTGACCCGTCGCTGTCTGTTTCAGCGATTGTCTTTGTAACCCATGTACGAGTAGCTTCGGCAGGGAGATTGTCTTTATTATAGAAGCCTGCATAATACTTCCATGTAAATTCCGCACCTGCTAGAGAAGCGTTCCCCTGCGGATTGTCTTTCTGTGTTTCCATATCAATCTTGAAAAGCTCAATCAACGTGTCCGTTACTTTTGGTGTATCAGATACTTTCAAAGTCGCTGTTTTTCCAGCTTCAACCTTTAAGGAATATATAGTTTTATCTACTTTATATCCTGCTGGTGCGGATAATTCCTTGATATAGACTGTGCCTGCTTTTACCTCTACAACATCTGTATTTCCGTTTTCATCAGTCGTAAGAGTGGCAAGCTGTTTCGTGCAGTTCTTATCAGAAAAGACACCGTATGTTGCACCAGCGATAGAGTAATTCCCGTTACCGTCTGTAATGCTGGTATTACTGGTAGCCTTTTTAAGTTTCGCATTTCCGATATTTAACTTCGCCCAGAATTGCCCCAATTCCTGCCCCTCGCCAGAGTAGATATAACCGCCACATTCATAACGTCCTTTATTTTCTTTGACAAAGGCTCTTGCACCAGAGAAAACTTCGTCCTGCGTTGCCTTTGGAATTTCATCATAAGAAGCTCTCACGTTGTCGCATTGCCAGCCAAGATGTACGCTCAATCTCTGCCAGACAACAAGCTGTCTTAAAAGGTAGGCGTGATTGTTGCTTATTCCGCTGTGGCTGTCTGTGTACTGTTTCACATATTCGATAGATAAGGCAACGTCGCTTATCTGGTCGGCACTCATACGGGTGCTTGCGTCAATTCTGGTCTTGTAGCCATTCCTAAAATCTGTGTTAATGTCGATACAGTAAGCGTCCTCGCCCTCGACGGTCAAATGTCCCTCGTTAAAAGTAGAACCAATCGAACCGTCATTCATTACTTTTTCAACGATACCGACACGCTCTTTTGACTCCGTCCAGTATTGCTTGCTTTCTGCATGAACGGGTGTCGTCGGTAAAGTAGTAACGACAGTTGCAAGAGCTAAGAAGCCAGTACACAATCGTTTTAACATCTTTTTCATAAATCTAATGCTCCTTTCATTTTGGGTAATAAAATAGCCGTCCAATAAGAACGGCTGGAAATAGAAAAGGAACGTCATGTTAGGCGTTCCATAGTCTATAAGTTATTCAATTTTTTCTTGTTTCAATACTGATGTGTTGTACCATATCTTTGCATATCTAGGAAAACTTGCGTATCAAGGCTCATTCGTTAGTAGTAAATAAGTAGTAAATTGATGTGTTTGTTTCCTTGAAAATGCTGATAGATACTGTGTTTTAGCGGATAATCAGATTTTTATTGTGTTTTTATTATAAAAAATTAGATTTTGTCCGTCAATGAACAGCAACTCTAAATTAAGGCGGGAATCACAGGAATCACAGGAACCATTAAAACAATCCTATTCAAAAAAAGAGCGGGAGCCCTTGAAAAAATCAAGGATTCCCACCACAAATAAAAAATGCGGAAGATGGGACTTGAACCCACACAAGCGCAATGCTTACAAGATCCTTAGTCTTGCTCGTCTGCCAGTTCCGACACTTCCGCATAGGACGTTGAGCTTATTTTTATTTATCTCTCTCGCTCTGTCCGTAGATTATAATACTATAGCCCAACCCAAATGTCAACATATTTTTTAAACTTTTTTAATTTTTTTAAATCTTTTTTCAATCGTGACATTTTCCTATATCATATGCTGGCGTTTCAATTCTCTGACCTGCTCTCTTACATACTTGAATGTTGCACGCTCACCTTTTTCTGCCAACATCTTCAAAAGCTTATGTATAAGTGCCGCTGTCTCCGGATGGATCATCTTGCCAAGCTTCGCCGCACCTTTCTCATAATACTGAAGCGGCTCTTTGTCTGTATACTTATCACCCAGATAAGTTTTGGATGCTGCGATCCGGTCCATAAACATCTCATACACATACTTTACCGGCATCTTCTGTCCTACAATCCCCTCTCCCGGAACTATACTGTAATCAATCCAGTATTCATAATGATGCTTATTACGACCTTTGTGATGCAGCCACGCTGTAGAATATCCGGTTGCTTCACGTTCTGCATTATTCGGGCTTCTTGTTCCCTGATAATACTTACAGCCGACCAGAAATTCTGTCGGAGAATATTTGGACAGATCATGAAGCAGCCCTTGCTTGTATAATCCAACTTTAAAACAATGTTTCATAACCAATAGTTTGTGGTGATTGATCGTTTGCAGATGTTTTAACGCCTTCATACTTATATCTCCATTCCTCTTCATTTATTCTTTGTCATTTCTTTCACATACTTTATTATGCACTTTTTTTCAATAACTTTCAAGAGAGTATCCCTGTTTTCTTATTTTGCAACCAGGACAACTATTGTTCTTTCTTCAATTTCGATAGATTTCTGTCCACCCAAACAGATCATTTCAGCTTTTATACCGTCTTTTGTGGAAGCGGCAAGATACCATTTTTTATTTTTCGGAAGAGATGGCAGAGCAAATGTATGACGGATCCAGTGCATATTATAAGCGACATAGCAGTCCTCTGCTTCAAGCGATGTTCCACTGTAATATACGCCCAGCTGTCTACTTGCGACTTCCTTCTCTATTCTCCATGCATATTCTCCGTGGTAGGATACATCCGGAACTCCGCATCTAGTCGTATCTGTTCCGCTCATTTCCTGCGCCGGATGAAATACTTTATAACGTTTGCGGAATGCGATCAGATCCCGCACGAAATCATGCAGTTCCTGATGCGTCGTCAGTTTTTTCCAGTTCACCCAGCCTGTTGAATTGTCCTGACAATAGACATTGTTATTTCCTTTCTGTGAATTGCCAAACTCATCCCCCGCCAGCAGACACGGTGTCCCCTGTGCCAGAAATACAAGAAACAGCGCATTATACAGCTGTCCTCTCCTTAAGCTTACAACCGCTTTCTTCCTTGATGGGCCTTCTGCTCCGCAGTTCCAGCTGTAATTATAATCCGGTCCATCCTGGTTATTTTCTCCATTCGCTTCATTGTGTTTTCCTTCATAGGATACAAGATCCATAAGCGTGAATCCATTATGTGCCGCAATATAATTGAAGCTTCCTTCTTTCTCCGACAGGTGACGTAGCCAGTAAGTCACTGCTTCCACCATACCCTCGTCTCCTTTTAAGAAACGGCGCATCACATTCTGAAATTCCGTATGATGTACCATCAGCTTGCAGTCCTGTAAATACGGATCTTCATACGCTGCTCTGGTTGATGCTGCTGCCGGATTCAGGATATATCCGTCTATATGATATTCCTGCCTGTAATAGCGCAGGCAATCCAGCACCTGATAGATCGGCGTCTCCGGACAAAAGGGCATTTCCAGCACGACTTCAATCTCCGCTGCATGACATGCTTTCACCATGTTTTTCAACGAACGCACACCGTCAGATATAGCAGAATAGCTGTTCTTCGGTGCAAAGAAATACCCAGGTCCATATCCCCAGTAATTTGGCTTTCTTTTTCCTTCCAGAAATGAATAAACCGGCATACACTGAATCTGGTTGATCCCCAGGTCTTTCAGATAAGGAAGCTTTTCTATGACACCTTCAAAGGTTCCTCTGTGTGCAACCTTTGAATAACTATCCTGTGTAAATCCACGCACATGAAGGCTGTACGCAATAACATCCTTATATGCATAAGCCGGATATCTGTCATCCTCCCAGTCATATTCTGGGATCAGGACCTGACTCTTATTCTCTTTTGTAAATGCTTTTGTGTACGGATCAGTCACAACTTCTTCATCCATCAGATACTCATAGGCATAGGCATATGCATCTGATTGGATATCCGTCACCTTTACTGTATATACCGCACCTTCACTTTGCCGCATCGGATATCTGGCACATGGTTCTTTTTCCCCTGCATGATACAGGAGAAGGCAACATGCCTTCCCCTTCTTCGCTGCAACGGAAAAACTGACTCCATCTTCCTGTACCGTAACCCCCATCGGTAACTGCTGCCCTTGTGTATTCTTCATTCTTTGTGTCCTTTTTCCCTTTCTGTACTCTATTGCCAACCATCTGTGCCGTACATATCTACATTATCTTTATTGATCATAAAGACTTCTTCATAGACTTCCTTCTCATAATCGTTTCCATCCAGAATATTGTCTGCTGTCTCTGCAGCTTTCTTTCCTATGTTAATCGGTGACTGTGCTGCTGTTCCTACAATCTGGTTCTCTCTTTTCTTTAATTCTTTCTTAATATCCGGTGAACCATCCACACCGTAAATCAGTACTTTATCATTACCGACAACATTCACTGCTGTCTTTGCCGCAACCGCAAGCTGGTCATTGCCACACATGATCGCAGTCAGATTCGGGTATTTCTTCAACATCTTCTCTGCTGCCTTCAATGCTTTGTTAAATTTTCCTTTTGTATCTGCTCTGTCTACTACTTCAAACCCTTTTTCTGCTTTGGAGATCGCCTCTTCAAATCCGGTGATACGTTCATTCATGGAATTCTGTGTCGGGCATTCCAGAATTGCAACGGTTCCTCCGTCCGGACTCTTTTTGATTAGATCTTCTCCGCAGATATATCCTGCATTCTTATTATCAGAGCCTACGTAGGCATCCACATAGGACATCTCTTTTACCTGCGTATCTACATTAATGATCTTCACACCGGCATCCTTAAGTTTCTTAAGAGATGGTGTGATCTTCTCCCAGTCTACCGGACTTAAAATAATGGCATTGATACCATCCTTGATCATCTCATCAATCTGCTTTGCCTGTTTGTCCGCATTCCCGCCTGGATCTTTTGTGATCAGAGTAGAATCATCTGCTTCCACAACTTCTCTCGTCGCACTTTCCAATGTAATAAAATACGGGTTCTCCATATCGATCACGGAAAATCCGATTAAGTACTTTTCCTGATCTGCATTTTCGTCTGTATCTTCTTCGGCTGTTGCATTATCTTCCGGTGTTCCTACATCTTTTTTGCACGCAGTCATTCCTAACATGCAGACTAACAGGACTGCCAGAAGCAGTGATATTTTTTTTCTTAACATGCTGTTTTCCTCCTTATGTACACGCAGATTTATTTTACAACATTTTTCTTAATTTGGCTACTACATCCTTGCTTTTTGCCTGTTCCTTTGATAGAGTTAAGTTATCTTAGAAAAAGGAGAATTATATTATGAGTGAACAGAATATGAACACAGATGAAGAGCAGATCACAGTAACTCTTACAATGGAAGATGATGAAGAGATTGACTGCGCAGTTTTAACTACATATTCAGCAAACGGAAGAGAGTATATTGCGCTGCTTCCTCTGAATGAAGAAGGTGAGAGTGAAGACGGTGATGTTTATCTCTACCGCTACGAAGAAGTAGACGGCGAGCCGACACTTGGCAATATCGAAGACGATGACGAATACGACATCGCTGCCGATGCATTTGACGAGTGGATGGATGAGCAGGAATTTGAAGAATTATAAGAAGAGCTCTTTTACAAAACGGGAAGGACTGCAGTCTTTTCCGTTTTTTTCTTTTACATAACTGATGACAAGCTGGCGTTTTGCCCGTGTCATCGCCACATAGAACAAGCGCCTCTCCTCTTCCGTCTCATCCTGCATGACAGCCCGCCTGTATGGCATGCTGCCCTCATTTGCGCCAAGGATAAATACGGTATCATATTCCAATCCTTTCGCCCCGTGCATTGTCAGCATACAAATGCCTTCTTTTTGCGTTTTTCTGCTGTTTTCCCATAAATTTTCTTCATATTGTTCAATGTGCGCAAACCACTCTGGAATTGTCTCATACGCTTTTGCTCTCTCCTGAATCTCATCAAGCACCTCAAACAGTTCTTCTGTACACAGTCTGCGGTAAGCGGCATATTCTTTCAGAAATGCATCATAACCGACTCTTTTTCGTATATACTGGATCACTGCATACGGACTTTTTCCTGCAATCATCTTCATATCCCATTCCAGTTGATCAATGCGATCCTGCATCCATTTTTTATTCTGGTAATATTTCCTCAGGCTTTCATAATCTGCCCTGTCACTGCGCATGCTGTCCCGGCTGATGTAGCGGTTCGGGCGGTTTGCAATCCTTAAAAGGTCTTTCCTTGTGACAATTCCTTCTGCCAGATGCAGATAGCTTTTGATATCCTGTCCGATAAAATGTTCATATATATTATATAAATGTTCTTTCATCTGAAACGGTATCTGATGTTCCATCAATGTTTCCGCCATCACTCTTGCCTCAGCAGCAGTGCGGTATAAAACCGCAATTTCTTCATACTGTATCCCACTTTTTAAAGTTTCCCTTATCCGGTCCAGAATATACCTGCTTTCTTCAAACGGATCTCTCACTTCCTGTACATGAACTGTCAGATCTGCTTTCTGTTCTGCCTTGATTTTCTTCAAAAAGCGATTTTTATTATTTGTGATCACACGCAGCGCTCCATTCACAATATGTGCTGTTGAACGGTAATTCACATCCAGCAGGATTTGCTTTGCCTGCGGATAATCTTTCATAAACTGCTGCATAATTCCCGGACTCGCTCCGCGGAATCCGTAAATAGACTGGTCATCATCCCCCACTACAAACAGATTGGCGTTTTCGCCCGCCAGCATCCGCAGGACATCATACTGTACCCGGTTAATATCCTGAAATTCATCCACCAGAATATACGGGAAACGTTTTTGCCATTTTGCCAGTATATCCGGTCTGCTCTCAAACAGGAGGCTGCACTCCAGCAGCATATCTTCAAAATCCAGCTTATGAAGACGCTTCTTTTCCTTCTCATAAGCAGTATAAATATCCCGAAAACGATTTTCGCCATATTGCTTTGCTTCATATGTTTCTATATTGTAGCGGTGATTCTTCACATTTCCAATCTCCTCCGACAGATTCTTAAGAAAATCTTCTTCCCGGAGCAACTCTTCATCCTCACCCCAGTCCGTCTTCGAAACGATCCCTGTAAGCAGATTTTTTCGTTCTTCTTCTGTCAGAAGATTCGCGGAAGTAAGTCTGTAAGCCCACTTTAAAATTCCGTAATAAACACCGTGAAATGTTCCAAATGTCACCGCTGACGCCTGCTGTTTCATAACTTTGGCAAACCGCTGTTTCATTGACTTTGCCGCATACTTTGTAAAGGTAAGGACCAGAATTTCTTCTGGTCTTACCTTATAATTCATGATCAGATATTCAATTCTTTTTGCAATGGTAAGAGTTTTCCCTGAACCGGGACCGGCAAGAACCATACAAGGTCCTTCCTTATGGGCGACCGCCTCTTTCTGAGCATGATTTAATTGCATATATACCTCTATTTGCTTAATAATTCAATACCTTTTTTAATTCTGGCTACAGATTCTTCTTTGCCAAGAATCTCCATAATCTCTGTAGCACCGCCAGGTGTGCTCTGTTTTCCGGATACCGCAGTACGGATCGGCCACATAACGAAACCAGTCTTGACACCTTTTTCATCAACATATTTCTTCAGAAGAGCAAATAAAGCATCATTGCTGAAATCATACTGCTCTTCCAGGAGCGGAAGTACTTCTTTTAATACTTCCAGAGAATTTTCTTCGTTTGTTTTCATCTTCTTATGACAGTACATTGCTGTGTCATATTCCGGAAGTTCTTCAAAGAAATCAATCTGATCCTTGATATCCGGGAAAATCTCAATTCTTGTCTTTACTAATCCGGCAATCTTCTTCAGATCATAATCTTTTGTAATAACTTCCTGAATATACGGTTTTGCCATTTCAAAGAATTTGTCTTCGTCCATGGCTTTCAGATATTCTCCGTTCATCCATTTTAATTTCACAATATCAAATACAGCCGGAGACTTGCTCATATGACGGTAGTCAAATGCTTTCACAAGTTCTTCCAGTGAGAAAATCTCCCGATTATCAGATGGGCACCATCCAAGAAGTGCAACATAATTTACAACTGCTTCTTTCACAAATCCCTGATCGATCAGATCTTCATAAGAAGAATGTCCGCATCTCTTACTCAGTTTCTTATGTGTCTCGTCTGTGATCAGCGGACAGTGCACATAAGTCGGAATCTCCCATCCAAATGCTTCATAGATCTTGTTGTACTTCGGTGCAGAAGATAAATATTCATTTCCACGTACAACGTGTGTAATTCCCATCAGATGGTCATCAATAACATTCGCAAAATTGTAAGTCGGATATCCGTCAGATTTGATAAGGATCAGATCCTCCAGCTCATTATTCGGAACCGTAATATCTCCATAAATGTCATCTTTGAAAGTTGTTGTTCCTTCTGTCGGCATATTAAAACGGATAACGTAAGGCTTACCTGCATCCAGATTTGCCTGTACTTCTTCTTTGCTCAGTCCCAGGCAGTGTTTATCATAGACAACAATCTCTGCACTTCCCTCTCCGTCTACTTTGCTTTTCAGTGATTCCAGACGTTCCTTATCGCAGAAACAATAATAAGCATCTCCCTGCTCAATCAGCTGTTTGGCATATTTCAGATACAGTCCGGATTTGTTTCTCTCGCTCTGTACATATGGTCCAACTCCACCATCTTTGTCCGGGCCTTCATCATGAACGAGTCCTGTCTCTTCCAGTGTATGGTAGATGATCTCCAGCGCTCCGTCAACGAAACGCTCCTGGTCTGTATCTTCAATACGAAGAATAAAATCTCCATCCTCATGTTTTGCAATCAGATATGCATACAATGCTGTTCTTAAATTCCCGACATGCATTCTTCCTGTCGGACTTGGGGCAAATCTTGTTCTTACTTTACTCATGATTCTTATCTCCTAACTATATATTAATTTAAAATATTTTTCTTTTTTCTGTGATATTTCAGCTGCTTCCAGTAGCCTTTCTGGAACACATCTCTCGGAATGGATAATACAATGGCAATTCCAAGGACTATTCCAAACGAAACCTTGACTGCTTCCAGGCCTTTTGATGCTGCCATTCCCAACTGATTCATAACCAGATAATAAGTTGTATAATAAATCCCGGCACCCGGCACCATCGGAATCACTCCGGATACAAGGAATATCGTGATTGGGCATTTCATCCGCACGGTCAGCATACGTGATAATAATACCACTACCAGTGTACCACAAAAAGAAGCAATTGCAGCCGAAAGTCCTGCATATTCTTCCAGTATCAAATACACACACCAGCCTGCTGCACCTGTAATTCCACATCCGATGTAAAAATGTCTCGGTACACTAAATAATACTGCAAACGCAACCGCTCCTGCAAATGCACAGACTCCATTGGCAATCAGTTCTACTATCATCCGACAATTCCTCCTAACGTGTGATAAATGCTAAGAGTCAGTCCGACGCCGATCGCAATATACACAAATACTAATAATGTATCAATCATTCTGACTGTTCCCGACAGAAAATCACTGTCTGCAATCTCGCGGATTGAATTGACAAATGCCATTCCCGGAACCAAAGGCATAAGCGCACCAATGATCATACCATTTAACTGCACCGGTGCAAGCCATGGCACCTCTCTCGCTGCAAGCGCCAACCCGGTAATGATCACGCCACCTGCAATATTACTGATAATCTTAGACATATGATATCTTCTCGCCAGCAGTACCCAGCAATAGAGGATACAGCCAATAAAGAACGCAACAACGCTTTCTCTCGCCGTCGCTCCAAGAAGATATCCAAGACATCCACTTGCAAATCCGGCACCTATGATCTGTACACCCGGATGTATCGGCTCAATTTTGTCGATCTCTTTTAATCGTTTCTGCGCCTCTTCCAGTGACATCCTCCCGGCTGATATCGCTCTGGAAAGCGAATTTACTTCCGCAACAATCCCCAGATGTGTTCCCGATAAAGGTACATTCTTCACCTTTGTGTACACTTCCTCTTCTCCGCTCTTCGCCGTAACAAAGATGGCATGACTCAGAGTAAATATATCTACCTGATCAATATGAAAACGGTTGCATATCCGCGTCATCGTCTCTTCTACACGGAAGATCTCGCCACCATTCTTCAAAAGGATCCTTCCTGCTTCCAGTGCCACATCCACGACTTTTTTTATATCAATCTCTGCTTCCAGCCGCTTCTTAAAATATACCATATCTGTAAGCGGAATACCATCATCATAAACAGGTTCTTTGTATTTTTTCAGAAAATATCCTGCTAAAATATGAGAATTAGAAAATCCACATTTTTCAAAAAAGCCAAGCAGTTTTCTGCAATTTCCGATTCCCACATACAATTCGTCACACCGGTCACTGTAATGCTCACAAATATAATGAACCATATATTTACCGTAGCCACATCCACGCGCTTCTTCCATGGTTACAATGCTCAAAATCTCGCACTTCCGGTTTTTCCGGAATCTGACAGCACAGATCGTTTTGATCACTCCGTCTTCCTTTAACAGAAACAGATCCATTGTATCCAGTTCTTTTTCCAAAGCTTCTTCGTTCGGATCCGCAAACTGTAATAAATCAAGATATTGGATTTTGTTGTCTTTTACTTGTTGAATTCTCATGCGTAGCTCCTATGTACCTAATCCAACACATTATATCACCACATTTTCCAAATATCAACCTCGCGGTGTTGCAACAATTTCTCCATTTGTTCTGTACAATACACCTTCTTCACTGTAATAATAAGGATTTCCGGACGCTGCTTCTATATAAAGAAGATTTGGAAGTCTGTCAAAAATTCCTTCTGCGATATAATGAATGTTCGCCGGAATATATACTTCCATGATCCGATCTTCCACTCCATCAAATGCACTTGCCGCAATTCCTGTGCATGAAGCAGATGTTGGAAGCACAAGAAATCCGTCTCTCAGCATCGTATCTGCATTGGTACATGCTGTTACGTAACCATTTGCATCACATACAAATCCATCAAATTCTTTCCAGCCGGCATACAAACGGATATTTTTCACATCTATTACTCCTGAAAATGGCTTTGTACATCCTACATCTTCATACCATCCGGTAAATACTTTTCCAGGTCTTGTCGGTACTTCAAAATCCTTTTCTGAAAATGTCTTTTCTGCAAAAGAATACTCACGAATTGCCGGAATACCACCGTTAGCATCAAGTGTCACACTCCATGGAACTTCCGTCTCCAGCTTTTTCTTTGTATCTTCTGCCACCGAAGAATCCGAAAGAGCCGTCTTCACAGATTCTTTGACAGTTGCCGCCTTTGTCTCATTTTCAGATTCGCTAACTGTTGCTGCATACGATCTCTTCACAGACTTTTTCATAGCAGGCTTTGAAACTCTGGTTGCTGATCTCGCAACTGATGATCTCGCAACTGGTGCTTTTGCAGCGGTCGATTTTGCAACTGATGCTTTTGTTTTAAGTGCTGATTTTACATCTGTCTTTCCAGACACTGTCATTCCCATAGCTGCTTTTCTATGTTCAGACATATCTTTAAAATTAACTTTCGCTCCTGCTGTTCCTGCAAATAGGTTCGCTCCTGCTGTTCCTGCAAATAGGTTCGCTCCTGCCGGTCCTGTATGTGTTTCTTCTATCACCGCCTGGTGCATGGCGGCCCCATCCGGCAATCCTTCTCCTTTTCCCTTCCAGGTTGTCACGCCCAGATATAAGAGTGCCAGACTTACCAGAACAAATATTCCGGTCACAGTATTTCTTGTTGTCATCTTACTGCGGAATGCACATATTCCTTCCACTTCCAATCCCTGATTTAATTTCTTTAATACGAGTTCCATAATGCCACCAGCCTTTCCGGTTCTTTCTCTTATAAGTTCATTATAAATTGACTCACAAATAAAAGAAAGTGGCGTCTTGACACATTGTCAAAACGCCACCCGGTCAGACTATGACTTTTTTATCATCAGACTAATTAATATATCCGGCTTTCTTTAATTCTTCTTCAGCTTTTGCAAGATTTGCATCCGATACACGGATGATCGGTCCGGTACATCCCATTCCGCTCTCTGCATAAATATTGAGTTTCCACAGGACTTTAACTGCATCCTCAAGATCCATAACTTCGATTCCTGCGATCTGGCTTGTAACGATCTCCTTCGGTGGCTCTTTTACATCTTCTTCAGCCGCTGCCGGTTTGTTCGCTGCCTTTCTTGCTTCAAGAATCGCTTTTAATCCAGCTTTGTTTGCTGCTGCAAACTCTGCTTTTGCAATATCAAATACTTTGCTTCTTACAAGCTGCGCTGCATAGCGGATTGCTCCTGCGATAAGCGGTGCTCCACTTGCTCTGGATACGATCATGACTAACTGGTCATATCCTTCTCCGATTCCAGGTCCATATCCGTAACCTGTTGCCTCATAGCTTCCTCCCGTTGTGTATGAAGACAGCATCTTAATCAGGATATTTCCTGTAAGGGAATCTGTTACCATGATATCCGGAGTTCCCTGCAGTACGTCATTTCCTCTCATGACACATCCACCGTCTGCTCTTGCTGACTCTGCAAATGTAATGTCATATCCGTTTTCTTTTAATTCTTTTAATGCTTTTTCTGTCTGGCGTGCACCGTCTACATTCAGAATTCCAACTGTAGGATTTACTTTTCCACATGCTTTTGCTGCAATGATTCCGTAAATCGTATTCTTGATCATTCCTTCGATACGGTCTGCACTGGATGTTCCGGTTGTATTTGCCACGAACATTTCTTTTCCCTTGGATGGTGTGATCGCACGTCCGACTGTGGATACTCCGATCGGGAATGGGAAATGCATGGTGACTGCTCCGTCTACTTCCTTGTTTGCCAGCATTTCTTCCATCTTTTTGTGGCCTTCCTCATCATCTGCCACTTTGACGGTTGTAACGCCTTCTGCTTCCAGAGATCCGATGTAATAGACATCAATCCCTTCTTTTGCAGCCATGAGCGCTGCTTCCATCGCATTCTCTTCGCCATGCTCAGATCCCATTCCTGTAAGCGCGATCTTCGGTCTTTTACCAAAGCTTCCTGTTTCCAGTCCCTGCGCCATCTCAAGGAAGGTCTCTGCGATCATTTTTTCAATTTTATCTGCCATTATAATGTACCCCCTTATTCTGCCATCAGGGTCGCTGCAAAATCTTTCATTGCTTTTGCGATTAAGCCTTTTACTTCTTCCTCTGATACTCCGGATGCTGCTTCTTCTTCAGCTGCTGTATTTCCGTGAATTACGAAAGATACTCCATCGAATAAGTTTGTCATACGTCCAAGGAACAGACTTCCTTTTCCGATGATCATGGCATTTTTGATCTTTCCTTCTAAGATATCTTCACGTGCAAATCCTACAAATGGTACTCCTGACGGGATATGTCCCTGTGTCGGTGCCCATCCGGTCAATCCGTGATCTTTTGTAAATGCTGCCAGCTCTTTTCTGTCAAGCTCGCCTCTCTTTACTGCCAGAGCAGCGATCATCTTATAGTTTGCAAGCGGTACATCTCCTGCTCCTGCCGGTTTTGTGATATCCGGGTTCTGCATCTCCGGTGAGAATTTATCGATATCTGTAATCTTCATTCCTGCTCTGTCAAGCGGATCAGCTACCAGGCTTCCGATTACGTTCTGCGGTGCAGATCCAGTTCCTACTGTGTGGCGTCCTAACATGTTCAGGTCGATCTCCGGGTTTACTCCGTCGTTCTCTGCGATGATCACACAGAATCCACCCAGGCAGTCCTCTAAGATCGGAAGTTCTTTTTTCACATGGTCTTTTCCGTTCATTCCTAATTTAGCTGTACATCCACCTGCTGTAACAGCTACGCATTTGTATGCTCCGGATTTAACGAGTGCTGCTGCTTCGATCAGTGCGTGTGTCGGTGCTGCACAGAATCCTCTTGCGTCAGATCCTGTAGCGTTAGACAGTCCGGCAATCTCAGCTGCTGCTTTAGCGAAGTTTCCTCCACCTCTCTGGTTCATATCTCCACATGCTTCCTCAGCACAATCGATAACATACTCTACGTCAGATTTTTCAATTCCTGCATTTTTAACTCCGTAAAGCAGTGCTAAAACACTAGATGCTTTACTCATTAAGTTTTCATGCATAACGTGAGAAGATAAGTTTACATCGATATCATGAGCTGGTTTTACACATCCAACTAATTTGTCTTCGAAGTAAAGAGGCTCTGCGTGATCGTCTTTAATCAGTGCTTCGATCTCATCGATCTCTACACCTTCATGTAACAGAGCTACAATATCTTCAGTGATAACCGGGTCAGCTGCAAATGCATCTTTGTGTGCTGCTACGAATGCTTTCTCCAGTCTTACTACTTCAAACATATCACAAGCCTGAACTAAAAGAAGGAACTCTTCTTCCGGCATGATCTCACCATATTTTCCATAACGCTCTGCGCCTTCCATCTTCTTGTCGAAGTATGGGAACTCAACCTCAGCTAACTGATCCGGATGAGCATTTCCGATGTATGTCTGGTTCGGCCAGTAAGCTACAACATCCTCGTAAGAACGTAAGTGCTTCGGTACCTCTTTCAGATACTCTGATTCCGGGTTAACGATTCTTTCTGTTGTCTGAGTTGTTCCATTATATAAAACCATATCTGGAGTGTGTGCTAATACATAGCTTGCTCCCTTAATTACACTGTTCATTGGTTTTCCACCTTTCCTTTTACGTAAACTTTTCCTTTGTCGTATACAATCAAGACAAAAAGAGGGCTCCCCTTATGCGGGGATCGCACCGGGTTCGCCCTCTAAACACAACATGATCTTTAACAAAAAACGATTAGTTTTCTGCTGCCTGCTCTCTGATAGCATTCATCTCATCTACGATGTCGTCTACGTCAAGAACCATTTCCATCATGCTTACCTGTTCATCATAAACTGCTTCGTCAAATTCCTCTTTGATCTCTGGCTCACATACGTGATAAGTCGTAAGTCCAAGCTGGACTCCTGTCAATGGACCTGCGAAAGTAGGATCGCCTAACATTACAGTCTCAGCTGCAAGACCTGCAGCTTCGCCTTCTGCTGCACCAAGAACTACTACTAAGTTCTCTGCACCATACTCCTCTGCGAACTCTTTTACTCTCTTCTGGTTTTCCAGATCCATTGCGCCTGCGCTTGTTCAGACGAAACATTCCGTTGATGAGAAAATTACTTCAGCACCAGCTGTTTTTACGCATTCTGCGATAGCCGGTCCCGGAATTCCATCACGGTCTCCGATAATTATTGCTTTTTTGCCTTTTAAAATAGCCATAATTACTCTTTCTCCTTTCTTGTATTGTATACTAACAACTTGATCAAACATCTATGATTATAGAAACAACATCCAGATTAGATGTATTTCTTAATCAACTCTTCGATAGACTCTGGTGTACAATCATCTTTTACCAGCTCTTCTACTTTCTCTCCGTCTTTGTATATTGCCATAACCGGCAGACCTAAGATTTTCTGAGAGATTGCAAGACGACGTGCCTTTGTTGTATTCAGGCATGTGAATTTCATCTTGTCACCATATGTATCTGCATATTCATGTACTTTTGGCATCAGAGCCTGGCATGGAACACATCCATCACCGAAAAAGTCTACAAATACATATCCTTCTGCTTTTAATACTTCTTCTTCAAATGTTTTCTTATCTACTTCTAACATTGCTTATCTCTCCTTATTAAATACAAAATTTGACGAATTAAAAAGTTTTTAGAAATAATCTGACATACTTCTCTCAACCTGAACGGCTGCGATTGCTCCGTCAGCTGCTGCAGTTACTACCTGTCTCAGGCTCTTCACGCGAACATCACCTGCTGCATATACACCCGGGATGTTTGTATGCATGTCTGCATCTGTCTTGATGTATCCACGCTCATCCATGTCGATAATTCCTTCAAACGGTTTTGTATTCGGTACTGTTCCGATAAATCCGAACACACCAAACATTCCGTCTTCTTCATCTGCTTCCACTGTTGTAACTTCACCAGTTTTCACATTTTTCACTTTCATCCACTGGAGAATATCATCTCCACCGACTTCTTCTACAACTGTATCCCACATAAAGTGCAGTTTTGGGTTCTTGAAAGCCTTTTCCTGAATGGATTTTGCAGCACGAAGTTCGTCACGTCTGTGAATGATTGTAACTTTTCTTGCAAATTTTGTCAGATACATAGCTTCTTCTACTGCGGAGTCTCCTCCACCAACTACGTATACCTCGAAATCCTCAAAGAAGTTTGCATCGCATGTTGCACAGTAAGAAACACCTTTTCCTGTGAACTCTGCTTCCCCTTTGCATCCGATTGGTCTTGCATGAGCTCCTGTAGCGAGGATGACATGTCTTGCTTTGTATTCTGCTTTTGAGCTCTTTAACACTTTCACATCTCCCTCAAGAGATACTTCTGTAATTGTGTCAGATACACGCTCAGCTCCGAATTTAGCTGCCTGTTCTGTCATTCTTGCGATCAGGGACGGTCCGGACTCACCTTCTACGATCTGTCCCGGATAGTTCTCGATCTCATCTGTGATTGCAATCTGTCCTCCGTCCTGTCCTTTTTCAAGAATCAGTACAGAAAGACGACTTCTTCCTGCATACAGTCCTGCCGCTAATCCGGCAGGTCCTGCACCAAGAACGATAACATCATAAATCTTATCCATGTCTGTTACGTCTCCTTTTCATTAATAGTATTCTCATACTCTACTCGAAAATAGTCTGTCCGTCAACCTCTGTTGTAAGAGCTTTCAGAGCTTTCTCTACGATCTTACGACGAAGTTCTTTTTCCTCATCTTTATCCAGTGCCGGATTTCCAAGTGGATGAGGGATTGCGATAGCCGGAACGATTCTGTTAGCACCAACTGTCATGGAAATTGGTGTTACTGTACAGATATGTACTACCGGAATTCCTGCTCTCTCAATTTCTTTTACCATCGTTGCACCGCAACGTGTACAGGTACCTCAAGTAGATGTGAGGATTACTGCATCTACCCCATCAGCTACCAGTTTCTTGGAGAATTCATCAGCAAATGCTTTTGCAGATGCAACAGCAGTACCATTTCCTGTTGTAGTATAGAATAAGTGATGTAACTCACCGATAATTCCTTCTTTTTCCATATCACGAAGAACGTCAACAGGAAGTACACGGTCAGCGTCTTCATTTGCGTATACTGGATCGTATCCACCATGAGCTGTCTCATATGTGTCTTCTGTCAGATCCGTAACCCCTGTAATATCATACTCACCATAGTGGGAAGCACTTGAACTTTCGATGTGATCCGGATTTCCCTTCGGAACGATACCACCGGAAGTAACTAATGCGATCTTAGCATGTGCAAGGTCTTTTACAGCCGGATTCGGATCAACTCTGTCGAAGTCTGGCATTGGGAACTCTGTCTCGAAAGGTTTTCCAGCCAGTTTCTTAATGAGCATCTTAACAGCTCTCTGAGATCCTCTTTCTTTTTCAAAGAAGTTTACACGAATACCGTTCGGCATATATCCTTCTTCTGCAGAAGAACCGATTTTCTCACCTTTTCCAAGTTTAACAGCCAGAGGAGCCATCTTCTTAACAGCGTCTCTCATACCTGCTGCACTGTTCTTTGTAGAGACCATGTATACCTGGTTTTTAAACATATCAGCACCTGGGTTCTCTACATACATACCAGTCAGGGAAGGAATACCAAGTTCTTCCTGAACTGCTGCTGCGATAGTACCGCAGGCAACTCCGTAACGTCCAGCGTTGAAAGCCGGTCCTGCAATAAAGATGTCCGGAGCCTGTTCTTTAACCATCTCAAGAATCTCTGCTTTTGCTTTTTCAAGATTCTCGTTGAAATAAGAGTCACCACATACGATTGTTGCAATGATCTCTGCTTCATCTTTAAAATTCTGTGTTAATGCCATACCTGGTCCAACAACTTCGCCAACACGCAGTTCAACCGGGTAATCTGCTTTTTCTTCTCCACCAATCTGTGCAAAGAACTGATTGATGTAATGAACAACTTTTAATTTAGCCATTATTCTATATCCTCCATTCCTTATCTTGCACTCAGTTTATTGAAACCAGTTTCGTTTGTTGCGCCTGTCAGAACCTGAAGCTCAACTTCAAGAGATCCGTCCTCGCGCAGTGTCTCTTCACTTGCACCAGCAATCTTTGTTACATAGTCAAGAGTTCCAATTACTTTGTCAAGTTTCGGCAGGATAACTACCTGGTTTGCATTTCCGCCTGTTACTACTGCATCAGCAGCCTGATCAGCATCAGCAAGTGACTGAGATTTTCCATCACGTCCGGCATACTCGTCTGTGATGATTACAGTCTTAACGCCTTCTGCTTCAATCTTCTTACAATTCATGATAAGGTCTGTATCCGGGTTACCGAATCCTTCCTGAGATACAATAACTCCATCCAGGTCTAACATCTTGCAAAGTTTTGCTGTCCAGTCAGAAGAACGCTGTTTATCAGCAAGATATACGTTCTCGTTTGTGATAATCTGGCAAACAAAGTTTAATGTTTTTCCGTGCTGTTCAAATAAGTCATGTACAACCGGGTTGTTCAGATGAACATATGTAGGGTTCTTATCACATGCAGATACACAGTTACCGGAAACAATTGCTCCGTCCATGATCTCTGTAGGGCTTAAAATTGTAGGAACGATTTTCTTAGCATCTACACCATATACATATGTGTCATGAAGAAGTCCCTGGCTCTGAAGCATCTGTACATATGCAACTCTCGGCAGATCCGGATATTTTTCCATTCCTTCTTTAATTGTACATGTCTCGTAAACTTTTGTCTCATCCGGTGTCAGATCACGTGCTAACTCACCAATGTAAGTTGCAACTCTGAATCCAGCGAAACGAACTGCTTTTTCGTATTCATGCTGTTTGATATTGTCAATTGGCTCACATACCATAACCAGGTTTAATGTCTTGGAGAATGGTGTGTAATCTGCTCCAGGACCTGTCATATCAATGATACCTTCCTGGAATCCCACGATCTTACCAGCTGTAACAACAGCCATTCCTTTTAATGCGTAAGTCTTTCCTTCTCCAACTGTGTCTACTTTAGAGATAACTCCCGGGAAGATTCCTCCTCTTCCTTCAACTTTAACTCTAGGTTCGATAACATCTTTAACAGGTGTGATTCTTACAGACTCACCCGGTTTTGCAATGTCAAATGATACGCTCTTAATCTTTTCGTCCTCAAGAGCTACTGCCTTAACGGCTTCTTCGGATACATAAAGGATTCCGTCTTCAATCTTTGACTCAGATGCAAACTGAATATCCTTGATGTAAATGTGTCCCATTTCTAATCTCACTTTAAGTTCCCTCCTTAAAAAAATTATATTGTTTAAGCTGCAACGCTCGACAACCTCACTCAATGACTTACCAGGCATCTGCTGATGCCAGGCCGCTTTCCAGCAGAGTCCAGTCAATCAACTGAAAATCTTCCAGTACGCTTTCTCCATATCGTCCAGTCTTATCTTGGAATTTATGGCATGCATCGATTGCATTTTCTATAATCGTAAGCGACCTTCTGTCCACTTCCTCCTTTCCAGCTGAAATCAAAACCGATTTGTATGGTGTCTCATTTGGCTTCACGCTTCCGGATAACGGATGCGTCAGAAGTAAATGTCCGTCATGTATTCTGTCTCTGACTTCCCGGAGAAGTCCTTCATAAGTAGTTTCCAGATATATTACTTCGTGCGTCTTCTCAAGCTTATCGAAGACCAGTGGATTATTGGTCAAGACTATATATTTCCCCCTGTTCATCCTGAACCGTATCCTCCTTTCCGGCCTGTTGCCTCGGCAATCGATAAATACAATAAAAGTCATCGGTATTCCAAATAAAAAAGGACGTCCAGATATACCATTATATCTACGGCGTCCTTCCTGTCTTTTGCCCTGATAAATTGAAATCATCGATAAGCTTTATCACACAGCACAAGATTCAGAATGTGGTACATTTTCCAGTCCTTTTGCCTGAAAGTTTCACCTTTTTGCATACCCACCATGTATGTCCGGCTTGCCTCTTCGGCGGCTGATCCGTTCAACTCTCTCTTGGAAAACATCATCCCACGAATATTCTTTTCATAGAAAATCATTACACAATTTTCATAGACATTTTTTATATTATTTATTGCCTGTATCTATAATAACTTATTGTAACTTTTTTTGCAACCCATTATACTAATTAATATTATTTTAGTGAGTATGCACAATTTCCATTCCTGATTTTTGTTATATTTATTAGTCGATTTTATAATATTTATTAAAACGTCTATAAAAAACAACATTTATGATTGTCCTGCATTTCATCCACTTATAGATAATATCTATTTATTCTTTTTAAAGTTCTGATAGTAATCATCATGCAACTTCTTAATCGTACCGCTCAGAACAATCAGACCGATAAAGTTCGGAATTACCATCATGGAGTTGAAGCAGTCTGCCATATTCCATACGAGATCTACCTGTGCAAGTGATCCAAGCACTACGCACACAGCAACTAATACGGAATATACTTTTACAGCTTTTGGTCCAAACAGATACTTAATATTTGCCTGTCCAAAGAAATACCAGCCAATAATTGTTGAAAATGCGAAGAAGAACATACAAATCGCGATAAAGATATCTCCACCTTTTCCATACAATGTAGAGAATGCATACTGGCTTAACTCTGCACCTGTCTTACCACTTGGAATAGACTTCGTTGTAATAATTACAAATGCTGTCAGGTTTAGTACGATAAACGTATCGATAAATACACCGATCATTGCAACAAATCCCTGCTCGACCGGATGATCTACTTTTGCAACTGCATGCGCATGTGGGGTAGAACCCATACCAGCCTCATTAGAGAACAATCCTCTTGCAACACCTTTTGTAAGTGCAAGTTTTAATGTCGCACCCACAGCACCACCGGATACTGCTGACGGATTAAATGCTCCAACGACAATTGCCTGGAATGCATATGGAATATTCTTATAATTATAAATAATAACAATCAGCGCACCAAGAATATAGAAAGCTGCCATGATTGGTACGAGCGTCTCTGTTACTTTTGCGATACGCTGCATACCACCTACGAATACAAATAACGCGATCAGTGCAACTACAACACCAACTGCTGCCTGTGGCACACCAAATGCTGTATGGAAGGCTGCTGCGATGGAATTGGACTGTACTGCATTACCCATAAATCCAAGCGCCAGGATGATCAATATTGCAAAAATTCCGGCAAGTACTTTTCCAAACGTTCCTTTAAATGCTGCACGGATATAATATACAGGTCCTCCTGTGATCTCTCCGTCAACTCCTACCTGCTTATACTTCTGTGCAAGTACAGCCTCGCCAAAGATCGTTGCCATTCCCAGGAATGCTGCGATCCACATCCAAAAAATAGCTCCCGGTCCTCCGATTGCAAGAGCGGTCGCCGCTCCGGCGATATTACCGGTTCCTACCTGAGCTGCAATTGCTGTTGCCAGTGCCTGGAATGATGACATTCCATCTTTGTCAGCATTGCCTTTTTTACTGAACAGGCCGCCAAAAGTCCGGCGCATTCCTTCTCCAAATCCACGTACTTGAATAAAACCAAGCTTAAATGTGAACCAGATTCCACCTCCGAGAAGTGCGATGATCAACACATAATCAGACAGATAGTGCTGAATTGTCAGAACAAGATCGTTTAATGTTTTCATTGTTACATCCCCCTTTTCTTTGTATAGATTTTCCGTATATTTATACGAACTTATTCATTACACCTATCATAACACTTATCTATATACAGCGCAATATGTACAAAACCTTCTATATTTTCTTTGTGTATTTTATACATTGTGTGCAATCGCGCTTATTATTTTACATACAAAAAACGGCGTAAACTCGTTCGCTTACACCGTTTTTTTGTCAAGTTATTTTCATCATTAAAGATTTTTTCGTCACAATTACTATTGCACGTTTGTAACTTCTATCTATTCGTTTCATCTATAGATATTCTTTATATATTCCATATATTTTACACGTTAATTTCCGCTGTCATTCCAAGAATTTCTTTATTCTCTTCAAGCATTGGGCGTACAACATTGTTCAGATAATTGTCTACCTGAACCGGTGCGCGTCCAACATATTTGGACGGATCCATTGTCTTCTTCAGTTCCTCAACACTCAGATTAAATGCCGGATCTGCTGCAATCAGTTCCAGAAGATTATTGTCCAGCCCTTTTTCTTTTACATTGCGTCCTGCTTCCATAGAAAGCTCACGGATTCTTTCATGTAACTCCTGACGGTCACCGCCTGCTTTTACAGCATCCATCATAATATTCTCTGTTGCCATAAACGGAAGCTCTGACATCAGACGTTTCTCGATTACTTTCGGATATACAACCAGTCCATCTACAACATTCAGGCAGAGATCCAGAATACCATCAATTGCAAGGAATCCTTCCGGCACACTCAGACGTTTATTTGCGGAATCATCCAGCGTTCTCTCAAACCACTGCGTTGCAGATGTGATTGCCGGATTCAGCGCATCTACTATCACATATCTGGATAAAGATGCAATTCTCTCGCTTCTCATCGGATTACGCTTGTAAGCCATTGCGGATGATCCGATCTGTGTCTTTTCAAATGGTTCTTCTACTTCTTTTAAGTGCTGAAGCAGACGGATGTCATTGCTGAATTTGTGTGCACTCGCAGCAATTCCTGCCAGTACATTAATTACTCTTGTATCTACTTTTCTGGAGTAAGTCTGTCCTGAAACCGGATAACATGCCTCAAATCCCATCTTCTGTGCGATCATTGGATCGATCTTATCAATCGTCTCCTGATCTCCATCAAACAGTTCCTGGAAACTTGCCTGTGTACCGGTAGTCCCCTTTGAACCAAGCATCTTCAAGCTTCCTTTTACATACTCCAGATCTTCCAAGTCCATCATAAATTCCTGCATCCACAAAGTTGCACGTTTTCCAACCGTTGTCGGCTGCGCCGGCTGGAAATGTGTAAATGCAAGCGTCGGCAGATTCTTATGCTCATCCGCAAATTTGGCAAGTTCTGCAATTACATTTACCAGTTTTTTCTTCACAATATCCAGTGCCTCGGACATCAGGATAATATCTGTATTATCTCCTACATAACAGGATGTTGCTCCAAGATGAATAATTCCTTTTGCCTTCGGACACTGTTTTCCATATGCATATACATGAGACATTACGTCATGACGCACTACCTTTTCACGTTCCTTTGCGACATCATAATTAATGTCTTCTGCATGCGCTTTTAATTCATCAATCTGTTCCTGGGTAATTGGAAGTCCCAGCTCTTTCTCTGTCTCTGCAAGTGCAATCCACAGTTTTCTCCATGTGCGGAACTTCTTGTCCGGCGAAAAAATATACTGCATCTCTTTGCTGGCATATCTTTCTGAAAGTGGGCTCTGATATCTGTCGTTTGTCATCGTTTTTTTCTCCTTATTCTGAATTATATTTAAATAATTTATATCTTCTACTCAAAGGCAAGGGATACATCTCTGCCCGGCACTTTCATCGGATAATTGCCTGTAAAACAGGCATCACAGTAACTTAAATCCCCAACCATATCTTTCAACTTCTCAACTTCCATATATCCAAGAGAATCGGCTCCGATCATCTCCCGAATCTGTTCTGTCGTATGCGAATGTGCAATGAGCTGATCATCTGACGGAACATCTGTACCGAAATAACATGGATGCAAAAACGGCGGCGAGCTGATTCTTACATGCACTTCTTTTGCCCCTGCTTTCTTCAACATCTTAATAATATTCGCACTTGTTGTTCCGCGAACAATCGAATCATCTACCATAACAATTCTCTTGCCTTTTACAACTTCTTCAATTACATTCAGCTTGATCTTTACACTACTCTCTCTCTGGCTCTGTTTCGGCTTAATAAATGTTCTTCCGACATAGCTGTTCTTATGAAATGCCATTCCATAAGGGATTCCTGACTGTTCAGAATAGCCTTTTGCAGCCACCAGACCGGAATCCGGCACACCAACAACCAGATCTGCCTCTACCGGATAGGACTCTGCCAGTGCCTTTCCGGCAAGGATACGTGCATGATAAACATTCACATTATCAATCGTACTGTCCATACGCGCGAAATAAATATATTCAAAAATACATCTTGCCTGCTTCTCAGGCGAAATTGCCATAGACTTATCAGAAGTAATACCATTCTTCGTAATTGTTACGATCTCTCCCGGCTCCACATCACGTACAAACTCTGCATCTACAGCAGCAATTGCACAACTCTCTGATGCAAGAAAATATGTATTGTCTCTCTTACCGATACACAGTGGTTTCAATCCAAATGGATCTCTCGCTCCGATCAGTTTACGCGGTGAACTCACGACCAGCGCATAGGCACCTTTGATCTTCTTCATCGCATTTTTTACTGCATCTTCTGCGCAGGAAACATTCAATCTTTCACGCGCAATATGATAAGCGATCACTTCCGAATCAATCGTTGTCTGGAAAATAGCTCCGGTATACTCCAGTTCTCTTCTCAGCTCGATCGCATTCGTTAGATTACCGTTATGCGCAATTACCAGTGTACCTTTGACATATTTCAGTACAAGCGGCATCGCATTCTCTGCTCTCGTTCCTCCTGCTGTTGAATACCTGACATGTCCAACGCCCAGATTACCGTGCAGTGTCTGTAACGCTTCTTCATCAAACACTTCATTTACAAGTCCCAGTCCTTTTTTTGAATGCACTTTGCGTTCACCATATGTATCTGTCACAGCAATGCCGCAGCTTTCCTGTCCTCTGTGCTGTAACGCAAAAAGCCCATAATATACAGATGGGGCAACATCGCCTCCGTCCATATCATAGGCTCCAAACACTCCGCATTCCTCGCTCAAACCTGTTGTCATTTTTTCCAATTCACCCATGAATGCAAGACTCCTTATTCGTTTTCAATTTACTCCATTACTCGATTAGTATAATACAAGGTCTGCCGAAAATCAATACATTTAATTTTCGGCAAACTTTCCTAAGAACTCTTTCATACGCTCGTTGTCCGAACCAAATACTTCTTCCGGCGTTCCCTGGAGTGCGATCACACCGCCGTCCATAAATATGATATGGTTGGATACATTCTTTGCAAAATTCATCTCATGTGTAACAATCACCATCGTCATATGCTCTGCCGCAAGGTCTTTGATAACCTTCAATATCTCACCTGTCAGCTCTGGATCAAGTGCTGATGTAGGTTCATCAAAGAAGAGAATATCCGGTTTCATTGCAAGTGCTCTTGCGATAGATACACGCTGCTGCTGTCCTCCCGACAGTTGGAAAGGATATGCGTTTTCCTTATCAGCAAGTCCCATCTTTTTAAGAAGTTCCCGTGCCTCTTTGTATACTTCTTCTTTGTTTCTTTTTTGCACACGAAGTGGCGCATCCACAATATTTTTCAGAACTGAAAAATGAGGGAACAAATTAAAGTTCTGGAAAACAAGACCGAATGTACCATTATAATGGATCTCGCCGGAATCCGGTGTCTCCAGTCCCGTTGCACAACGCAGCAGTGTGGATTTTCCCGAACCGGACGGTCCAATAATACCAAACACTTCTCCTTCTTCTACTTTCATGGAAATGTCTTTTAGAACTTCCACTTCTCCGAAACTTTTTTTCATATGATTAATTTCCAATAAGCTCATGACATCTCCTCCTATCTATAATAATTCAGTTTCTTTTCCAGAAGCTCAAGCAAAAATGCCACAATCAGGTTAAATACATAATAGAAAATTCCCGCAAATACATATGGAAGCATCGTCGTCTGTGATGCAGCCAGTGCTTTAGAGATTGTAAACATCTCCATAATTCCGATTGTAAATGCAAGGGATGTATCCTTCACAAGTGTAATCGTCTCATTCGTAATAGATGGAAGGATGATCTTAATTACCTGCGGAAGAATAATGCGCATAAATGTCTGTGCCTTGCTGTATCCTAATATCTGTGCAGCTTCATACTGTCCTTTCGGCATGGATTCAATGCCACCTCTGTAGATTTCGGCAAAATATGCCGCATAGTTTAACACAAATCCGATTGCTACTGCACTGTTCTTCCAGCTTGGACTGTTTGTGATGCCGAATATATAATATGGGCCGAAATAAATTACCATAAGCTGTAACATGAGCGGCGTTCCACGCATGATCGATATGTATGCCTTAAAAATAGTACGGATAACTACATTTTTTGCCATACGGCCAAACGAAACCAGAAGCCCAAGCGGTAATGAAAACAACAGTGTCACTGCAAAAAGCATTAATGTGACTACCATTCCTTCCCCCAGCTTCGATAACATAATTGATACTGTCATAGGAATGTCTCCTCTCCTAGAAAAATGGGCCGTCTGTAAAGACAGCCCCTTTTGATTATTTTATAATTATTTTAATTATTTACCAATGATCGTAATATCTTTCTTAAACCACTTTTGGGAAATCTTAGCCATCGTTCCGTCTTTTGCCATCTCTTCCAATGTGCTCTCTACCTGATCACGAACTGCTTTATTTCCTTTGGCAAATCCTACTCCGTATTCCTCTGCTGCAATCTCATAATCCAGGATTGTAAAATCAGCTTTTCTCTTCTCAATCTGGTAAGCAGCTACAACTGTATCCATAGCAACTGCATCTGCGGATCCGGATTCCAGATTCATAAGTCCTGTATTATAATCTGCTACAACTTCCAGATTGCCAAAAGTTGAAGACAGATCTGCCTTTTCTTTTAACGCAGCCTGTGCAGAAGAATCTGTCTGAACGTCTACGACTTTTCCTTCCAGATCTTTTTCGGATTTGATACCAGAATCTTTTCTGACTACAAATACCTGTTCATTGTTAAGATATGGTTTGGACCATGTATACTTATCTTCTCTTCCATCCATGGTAAATCCGTTCCAAATACAGTCAATTCCACCGGATTTTAATTCTGCATCTTTAGAATCCCATGCGATTGGTTTTGCGACATACTTCCATCCCTGTCTCTTGCACACTTCCTGTGCCAGTTCCAGATCGAATCCTGTATATTCGCCATCGTCACCAACAAATCCCATCGGTGGGAAATCTTGGTCAAATCCTACGGTAAATTTGTCACCAGACTTCTTCTCGGTATATTCTTTCTTACTACTTTTGTCAGAGCTATTATCCTTGCTTCCACAGCCTACGAACACTGTCATTGCAAGTAACGTCACTGCAAGCACCATTGCCAGTCTTTTTTTCATAACTTCATCCTCCTGTATTCATGGTATGTCTGCTTTGCATACTGCGTTGTTTTATCAATTCATCAATTGATTACTTTACCACGCTAAATTGCTCTGTTATAGTATCATATTCTTTATTTCTTGTCAATCCCACGATATAGGCGCTTTCGGTATTCAATTTCTTTTCCTTCTTCTCCAATCTCAATATCGGCACGGATATCCGCTCTTTTTTCTTTTAATTCCGCATCAATACCAAGATATCTGGAATTGCCTGACAACATCTTTGTATACTCTTCCTCCGGAAGCGCATGATAGTTGCAGTAAAGATACGCTTTTAACACATCTTCGTTCTCCTGCAGTTTGTAAGATTCTTCATACGCCTGTGCCGCTTCCTCATACAAAAAAAGTCTGCCGTATGCACTTCCCAGACAACCATACACTTTTGCATAAAACGGCTTTCCTACCGAATCATCCCGCTTACCATCAATGATCGTCCGGTAAACAAGAATCGCATCTGCGTATTCTCCGTTTTTCATCAGGCTGTCCGCTTTCAGCTTGAATCTCTCCACTTCTCTCTGATCCTGCAGCTTTTCCAGAATACTCTGTATCTTTATAATCTCCGAAGATGCATACATTGTTGACTGCTGCAATATCTTAAGAATAAAATCTTCTTCCGTGCAATGGTTATCCAGCTCTTCCTGCAGCGCATCTGCAAGCTCATACATCTGCAGCTCCGTCCTGATCCACTCACACAGCTGTCTGTTGATCAGTGTATAGTCGATCAGATAGAGATTATTACAGATGAAATAACACAGCTCCTCTAATGTATAGATCCTGATATGGCCTCTGGCAATCACATATGGTTGTCTGGCATGTTTTTTATGACATAGAATTAAACTGCCCATTGATTCCTCCTAAATGTATAACCTTTTCCACCTGAAAATCCGAAGCTTCAAAAAATTCTCCAAAGCCGACATCCTTGAATGTCATCTTACAGGTTCTTTCATCCAGAAACATCACTTCGATCCGCAGGCGGAGCGAATAATCTCTCCGCTCTTTCAGACCATCCAGAGATACTTTTTCTACCTGGAGTTCATCTCCGGCAAGAGTCTCCACATGAATCTCAATATCAGATGTATCTTCCAGGATTACCTCCCATTGTCCATCTGCTTCATACCAGTGTGTTCCCCAAGCAACGACCGGATACCATCCTTCTTTGCCACCAATGCGCATACGCAGACTGATCTGTTCTGTCATGCGTGTGTCATCCAGATATACCGGTCCTTCATTATAATTGCGGTATTTTCGCATGGAAGTGTAGCAGGCACCTTTACTGTACAGATTATCACCCACAAATGCACGTCTTCCGTTGCAGAGCACTTTCAATGAATTCGGATACCATTTATTTTCAAATGCCGCCCCGGTCAGATACACAGACGATACGACCTTTTTCTCAAACACATTCTGGATAAACAGCCGGAAACTTTCATCCGCGCTCTTCGCTTTTTCCCTATTCAGCACAGGGTAAATCGCTTCCATCTCCTGGATCTGCGCACTTGCGACTTCATCTACCGTCACAAACATATCACGGTTCTGACCATTTGCCACATTCATCCTCCGGAGCATATACGCTCTGATCGTCTGTCCATCGCAGAAAAACATTGCTGATTCATACTGCCACAGCTCTTTTGGCTGATAAAACATATAGTGGCAGAATCCTTCTTTGTAATCCTGCACGTAAATATTCTCCTTGTCTACGCCAAGATGCCTGCCGATTCCTTTGAGCATCTTAGACATATCAATATTCGTATATGGCGTAGAAAATGTAATAAACCGGATATCTTCAAAATCCTCCAGTGTAAGTCCTACGAATTTTGCCAGAAGCCAGACTGCATCGTGGACTTTACTTCCAATCCGCACTTTCTTACGCTGCACTGCCTTGCCGAACAGATCTGACACCACGCAGGACGGATTCTTCTGTTCCAGCAGTTCTGCTTCCTTTCCATATACCCATTGTTCTTTTATATAACCTAATTTCAGAGGGATCAGCGACTGTCCCTGTGCATACTCAAACGTCTGCGGTTCGTCGCTTTTCTCATCGTAATAACTGATCTGACAGGTATTTTCATTCAGATCATAGCCAATAATACTGCCTCTTCTCACGTTATTTCTTCCTCTCTGTTATTCATACATCCTAAAAAGACTGTCTGCCATCTTCTCTTCCTCTTCAAAATCCATGATCGCTTTTCTCTGGTTCGCAGGGGACATAGAAAGCATTGCATTCAGTTTTCCGTATTTGCCGGTCTTCACTGTATGCGCATTCGTCAGCACTTTCTTCTCCGTTGTTGTGATTTCATTTCCAATCGTATCCTGGAAATAATAATGCAGTTCTTCATCTTCATACAACACGAACTGTTTTACATAAATATTCTCATATGCCGGGAGCAGATTCTCTGTCTTATATCCAAGTGTCTCTTTCCCACCTTTGCGGATCTTGTAAAACAGCTTCACCTTATGTCCCGGCTCCGCACGGTATGCCAGCATAGTACGATCATACAACTGAAGCTCTGTCAGCCACTGCGCACGGTACTTCATATAGAACGGAAAGATCAGCTGCTTTTCCGTCAGTCTCCGAAGTTCTCTGTGCAGAACTTCTTCCAGTTCATCCGGATATTTTCTGCCGGCATAGTACTTAAGTAGCGCAATCTTGCAGATATCCGGCAGCGTTTCCTTCTTCTCACACTCGTTAGCAATGATCTCAAAAACACTGGATTTCGTATCTCTGCCATTTATTACATACTCTCTTGACGCATACGTCAGGTATGCCTGTTTCAGTCGAAAATATACATTATCAGACAGATAATAATCTTCAAAAATAGCTTCCTCATCAAACATATCTTCTGAAAATAACATCTGCGTAATGATCCGTTCACTGATCTTGCCGGATGCAACCTGATATTCCCGCAGCACTTTCCAGAGCCGCTTCATATCTGCAGTTGCACCACAGTAATAATTTGCCAGATAAGTCAGCGTTGCTTTGTCATACTGATGTCTGCGGAACATCTCAAAACACAGATACGTCAGGAAATCATCTTCTTCGTAATTCTCTTCCCGGATTCTTCTGCTGCAAATGCAGAACACATCTTTATCTTCGAAATAGCTTAAGCCTTTAACATAAATATTTTCAAAAGTCGGAGTCTCTTTCTCCTCGCTGTCTTTCCATTTGCCGACAGATGCACCATATTTCTTGCAGATTTCCAGAAATCTCGGTTCATAGAACAGACGCTTTGTCTCATATGGAATAGAATCCGTATAATAACGTCCCTCTATCGACTCCCAGATGATCCTTGCTTCTTTGTCATACAGATAGACAATCACCGGCTCATCTTCGGTATATGGGACACGCTGTCTGATTTCTCCATTCTTCTCAATGACAAGCACACAGTTCATATGTGGCACTTTCGTTGAGATCGAATATGCGTAGCAGACATCGCGCATTGCTTCCATATGCTCGGAATCCATATCTTCAGTACAGAAATGCTTATATAAAATACGAAGATATTCTGTGATATGTCGCTTTCTGAGCTGATCCATCGCAAATGTCTTCATCTGCTCTTTGTATCCTTCATACAGTTCTTCACTGTCTGCTTCATAAGTCAGAAGATTAGCGTAAAGAAATGCAGCCTTCTCGTATCCGAGTGTATTTCCATGCATAAAATACAGGAAAACAGACTTCGGAAGCGGTCCGTTTACACTGGATGGATCCAAAGTATTCATATAATACTCATATAACTGGGCAATCTTAAGCTCGGAATCTACTGCTTCCTGATACCAGTGAAAATATTTTTTCTGATTCTTATTTCCCTTGATCAGAAGAATACAGATCGTATTGAGTATCATCGGATCTTTATAAACCTTATAAATCCGCTCTAAAATGCGGAATAACAAATCACTGTAGGACTTATGCTGACTTGCAAAATTCGCCACATATAATGCCAGTTCCTTCGTCATCAGCCGATATTTGGTTGCAAAATTCAACACCTGTAATTCAAATTTGCCAAGCTTTTTCAGAAGTGTCGGCTTCGACTGATAGCACAAATAAGCTTCCAGATAGAACATAACACCATGTGTTTCAAACTCAAACTGCTGTTCCAGCACTTCCAGTCTCTTGTATGGATTCTTGTATCTTCCGTCTATCTGTAAAATCATATAGAGAAGCAGCCAGGAATCCTGATGGCGCATATAGGTCTTGCCAATCTCATCCAGTACACGCTCCATATGGCTGTCATTCTCACGGATCAGCGCCGTCAGGAACAGGTAATAACAGTTTGTGATCGGATCCTTTCCGATTGCGAAACGGTTATAGTTATAATTCTCCAAAATCCATTTTGCTTCTTCAAACTTCTTACCAATAATATAAACATGTGCCTGCAGAAGCTGGTAAATCTCACTCATCGGCTTAATTCTGCGGATAGCGGCAACATTTTCAATCGCATTCTCCACCCATGTATCCAGCTCGATACGTCCTGCCATATAGCCGATATATTCTTTTAAAGACTGCGCATATAACAGTTCCGGTACATAATGTTCCTCATCATATTCCTGATTCTGTAATACTTCAATCTCGTAGGACAATGCCTCATACGGAGTAATGAACCGTATTGTTCCATAGTTTCTTCCGCCATGCAAATATTCCGGACGTACCAGATATTCCATCTCATAACTGTTTCCGACAAAATCTTCTGTTGTCAGATCCGGCTTGGTAACACGTAAAAACGCTCCTTCTGTCTCAATATGGATCGGCATGAAGCCCCATGTGTTCTTTACGATCGTAATCGTTCCTTTATTCGGTTCTTTGATATCTTCAAAGAGCATTCCTTCTCCCTGCAGCGTCAGGAAAATACATTCCTTCTGCTTAATACCGACAAGGAACTCTTCCATTGCCTGTTCGCCGAGCGACCATTTTCGCATATTATCATAGAGATAAAACGTCCGCTCATTCTCATATTTGACAATCTCGTAAAATTCTCTGGAGCGGAACAGTCTTCCTGCTTCTGAGAAATCCTTGATCGCAAGCTTCCTGAAATCATCTGTACTCTGTACTTTACCATAAGTTGTCATAACATATGGCTTTTCGATGATCGCTGTAAAAGCAAGCTCATATTCACCTCCGGAACATACGACCGTGATCTTACCGCGTTCTACATGTCCCGGTTTTAATCCCTTCCCATCATAAGTAAATTCAATCCTGGATGTGACTCCGTCAAATCCCTGATCTTTAAAATGGATACGAAAAGAAGACGGGTATAATATTCCCCGTATCTTTCTGTCATTATTGCTTTTTATTAAGAAACTTCCTCTATATACTTCTCCCTCGCCGATAATCATGACCAGATTCGTCTCTTCGAACACAACTTCCGGCTGTTCTACGCTGAAGTCTCCTTTAGAAAATCTTTGTATCTTATTTTTCAAGACTTACACCTGCATCTTTCGTTGCTTTTTGTAAAAAACATACTATAATGAATTATAGCATTGTTTGTTTGGTAATTGCAATGCTGTTAGAATAAAATCTAAGGATAACCCCGGAAAGGAACATAGATATGGATAAAAAACCTGAATTTCACGGAAGCGATCTGGAGCAGATTGAAGCCTATTATCATATTCCGAAAGAAGAAATCGTCTCTTTCGGTGCAAATGTAAACCCGCTTGGATTGTCCGAGCAGTTAAAGAAAGATCTGGCTTCGCATCTGGATGTGATCACACGTTACCCGGACCGTGATTATAGATCTCTGAAAAAAGCAATCAGCAAATACACCGGTGTATCTGCCGATCATATTGTTATAGGAAACGGATCGACAGAGCTGATCTCGCTTCTCATTTCCACACGCACCCCGAAAAGGGCACTGGTACTTGGACCTACTTATTCTGAATATGCCAGAGAATTATCTTTAAATGGTGGTTCCATGGATTTTTATAATCTAAAAAAGGAACAGGATTTCCAATTAGATATCGATGACTTTATAACGACGTTAAAAACAGACTATCAGCTTGCGATCATCTGCAATCCGAATAACCCGACTTCTTCTGCGCTCACAACAAGTGAGATGGAACGTATCCTCGTAGCTTGCCGGGAATACGGAATCTTTGTTATGATCGATGAAACTTATGTAGAATTTGCACCGGATATTGAAGCAGTCAGCGCAGTCAGTCTTATTCCAAAATACGATAATTTCATGATCATCCGCGGTGTCTCCAAATTCTATGCCGCCCCGGGGCTTCGTTTCGGATATGGTATAACAAGCAATGAGGCTTTCTTAAAAGATCTGCTTCTCTACCAGAATCCATGGAGTCTGAACAGCATTGCCGCATATGCCGGTGAACGCATGTTTTCCGATACTGATTATTATAAGAAAACCCGCGAACTGATCTGTTCCGAACGCACATACATGTTTGATGAACTCAAGAAAAATCCGAACTTCAAACCATACAAAGCCTATGCGAACTTTATTCTTGTTGAGATTTTGAAAGAGGGCGTTACTTCCTTTGATGTATTTGAAAAAGCAATCAAAAACCGGCTCATGATCCGGGATTGCTCCTCTTTTGAATCATTAGCCGGTGAATTTTTCCGTTTCTGTATCATGAATCCTGCCGATAACCGACGTCTTCTTGATGTATTAAACCAGATTTAAGTACTTTTCTTTTATTTTCCGGTTAAGCATTATACAACTTCATTTAAGTATATTTGGGAAAGAGGGATGATTTTTTTCATTTCCTCTTTCATTCTTTCGGTCATATGGACGCCATCTTCCTCACAAAGTTCTTCCACTGTCTTTGCACCAAATACAAAGCTTGTAAGTGCCGCAATCGGGATCTCCCCTTCGGAATTTTCCGGTTTGCCATCCATCAGCATTGCCCCGGAAATCTCTGTTCCGGTGAGCACCAGTGTGCGGTTATTCTCTTCAATGGCAGAATCGGTTACTGTAAAACATACGCATAACAATTCCTGCAATCTGAGCGACATCAACATCCGGCGTACATCAACAATCCTTGTCATAATCTTCGGGGTCTCATCTTCATCCTCATCCGGGAACCAGATCCTGCAATCCTCAATCCCCGTTTCATTCTGAAACAGCATCAGTTTTCCACCGTCACTGTCACATTCCCGCATTAACCTTAGGTAGTATGCGCCGTCACGTTTCACATATACATCTTTATCTGCCGCAAGCTTTTCATTTGCCCACTCAGCAAGTGTATCGCAATCTTCTTCCGTAAGCGGGCGAATACAAATGCCTGCCGCTTCTTTCATCGCCACATCTGCTAAATTATATACTCTGCGTTTCTGTTCATAAACCGTCCGGAAATCATGTGGTGTATAGATTGCTTCTGCTGCCGGCATCAGAAATGTAAAATTCTCTCCTGATGCATACATATCCTGAAGTGCCCGCCTTAACAGCGCCGCCATAAACCCACGTCCGCGATACTCCTTTCTTGTCGCTACTGCAACGATGTAATGCGCCTGTTTTTCCACACCATTTACCATTAATGTATATGGATTCAGGTGCAGCATTGCGCAGATCTCACCATCTTCTTCCACTACATATATATCATTATCTCTCGTTTTTTCCGAAAAATAATAATCCACAAATCCTTTGCTGTCCTCCGTAAATACTTCCTCATACAATGGACGCACTTTGTTATGCTCTTCCTGACTTAACTTACGAATCTCCATTCTTCTTCCAATCCTTTATATTTCATATAATGATATAGTAATTTCCCAACTCAACTATAATACTTGCATCTTGTTCCTGCCCGCCTTTACTTTCCCACATTCGGGCAGCCACCACATCCTGCGCAGCCGCCGGTCTGCGGACCAACCTGGTAACTGTAATTAGCAATCGTATCCAGTGATGCGATAGCCTGTGAGGAGATTCCTTCACCTGTTCCGGTAAATCCAAGTCCTTCTTCTGTAGTTGCTTTAATATTTACCTGATCTACATCAATGTGAAGTGCTTCTGCCACATTTTTACGCATCTGCTCAATATGAGGTGCCATCTTCGGTCTCTGCGCAATAATTGTTGCATCAATGTTACCGATGACATATAATTTCTCGTCGATCAGCTTTCCAACATGTTTCAAAAGTTCAATACTGGACGCTCCTTTATATGCCGGATCTGTATCCGGGAAATGTTTTCCGATATCACCAAGAGCTGCCGCTCCCAGAAGTGCATCCATAATCGCATGCAGCAGCACATCCGCATCCGAATGTCCCAGAAGCCCCTTCTCATAAGGGATCTCTACTCCTCCAAGAATCAGTTTGCGGTTCTCTGTCAGTTTATGAACATCATATCCCATTCCAACTCTCATACTGTTATTTCCTTTCCCAGAATATATTTCTTATTCTGTAACATTATTGTGATCTGTATTCTCTTCCTGTTTTTTGGCTTCACTGTGATCTGCTCCCACCGGTTCATCACTCTTCTGTGTATCTGTATTGCCTAACAGCTTGTCCCGGTTCAGTTTACCGTCTTCATCCACATCGCTCTCTAATAATTCCTCGCAGTCCAGCTCTTCTCCGTCATTTTCCACATACTCATGCTTCACTGCCATCACGACTGCCTTCGCACACCATACGATTCCAAGTACAGCAAATGCCACACCCAGCACCAGATAAAGCGTTGCATTCTCCGGCCTGTTTGTCATCGTCTTCTTTATCAGATCAATTCCCAGATATCCAAGATATCCCCCTACAATAATTCGAAAAAATACGCGACCTTTTGTCATTTCATGTCCTCCTGCCTGTGTTTTATTAATGTCTGCCGATTTTATAACTTCTATAAAACTTCTTATAATTCGCATAAATCGGCTGTTTTTCGCACATCTGAGCATATTATATCACATACTTACAATTTTTTGCAAAAAAAGTGTTGACATTTCCTCACTTTTGATTGTATAATAACGAAGTCGGTTTGAGAGAGCCGGGTAAATATGGGATCATAGCTCAGCTGGGAGAGCATCTGCCTTACAAGCAGAGGGTCATAGGTTCGAGCCCTATTGGTCCCATACTTATAAAAATATTTCTTTATGGCGGGATAGCTCAGTTGGCTAGAGCACACGGTTCATACCCGTGGTGTCGCTGGTTCAAATCCAGTTCCCGCTACTTTAAAAAGACTTGTTCTTGCAAGTCTTTTTACATCCGTAATATTAGCAGTACTTACGGGCAATATTTTTATGGCGGGATAGCTCAGTTGGCTAGAGCACACGGTTCATACCCGTGGTGTCGCTGGTTCAAATCCAGTTCCCGCTACTTCAAAAGACTTGCAATTGCAAGTCTTTTTTCAATTCATATCCGGAATATATTCCATTTATTTATCTTTTTATTCTAGTCTGCTTCTTTCGGATCATGAGTTTCATATATTCAGAAATAGTCCTGCTGTCTCATTTGCATTATACTAATACACTAAAACACGTCCAGGCCCAGTTTCACTTTAAGTGTTGTAAACCATCCATATGCATTCCACTTATCATATTTGATAGTAGCTTTTGATTCTATTAGCTGATTTGATTTATTGGTCCATTTGATGATAATAGGTATTTCCGTTTTTTCTTCCGCACCGCTTTCCGCTTCTATAAAATCATATACTTTTTTCCCTTTTAATATATTTTTTTCTGCTGGCGTTTCTAAATCATCAGCTATATACATTTTTGTAGTTGCTTTATCAAATGAACCATATTCTTTTGTTAAAACTGTAATCTCTTTTGGCGTATGATTTTCTTTTGGAATTATGTAGCCTCGCACAAATCCTAATGAATCTGGAATTAAATATATTTTCCACACTTTATCATCACTCACTGATTCTACATAATCACTTTTCATACCCGCAGAATTTAAATAAATAGGAAAAATATTAAAAAATATAATTAAAATCAAATAGAATATAAATATTATTCCAACTATTATACATATCCATTTCTTTTTTACTTTCATTACTTCATTCAACCTCCTTTGTGTTCACCCCAAACACCCTACTTCAAAAAATCAACATCTGAAAAAAACTGATTTTTCTTCGCAATGTCATATGCCGTATTCCCATCACCGTCCTTCTTGTTCACATCCGCTCCGTGCTTCACCAGATACTTTGCAATATCTTCGCTTGTGCACTCTGCCGCCACATGCAGAACGGTATGTTTTACTGCTGACTCGGCATCATCATCCGGCGAAATCTCTGTCAACACTTTCATATTCTTCTCTTTTGCATATCTTTCCCCACTTTGCATAAAATGATGTTATATATATAATAACGTTTGTTGCTCTTGTTTTGTTACAGAAAAGCTTAAAAAATCCGAAAGAATTTCTTAATTTTGGTCGAAATAGAAGAATATTATTTTATAATTCCCCTTGTTTCTTTATTTTCAACTTTCACTCCTGCAAAATCTGTTGGATAAATACCTTTATGGCTTTTGTTATCTTTTATTATTACCGGTCGGAAATATTTTTTATTTGCCCATAATTTTTTCCCATTGCAAAATTTTAATATGTATTTATCCGATGTCTCTACCATACTCTCTAAATTATCTTTTTCAAATTTTCTTCCTTTTGTCTTGCAACCGCAATAGCATATTATTTCATTATCCTCAATTTTAATTTGATAAATCATACGCGCATGCATTCGTCCAACACACACTATGACACTTAGCACTGCTGCAATAAAAACATACAAGAAGATTTGTTCTTCCAGTGTAATGTCGGTTATATAATTCATTGACACACAAAGTGTTACTATAACAAAAAAGCAACAAATAATTTCAAATATTTTATCAAAAATCAGAAACCATCGTGCGTTATTTATACATTCTTTTTTCATATCTGTATCTTCCTCCCAAAAACTGCTTACTATAAATATAGCGGTAAACATTGCCTTACTATAATTCATCCCCCTTCTTTCATCCAATCACACCCCAGATAATTTATCTTACATATATAGTAACAATCCACAGCTCCATTTTGTGACATATAATTTCAAAGTTTTTTAGAAACAGCAGGGGAATTCTGTTTCATGTATTCAGAAATCGCCCTGCTGTCTTATTAGTCAATTATTTACTAATTAATATAACTACTAAATAATCTACACATGCTAATGTTTTATATTAATTGTTCAACTCCATCACATCCATTATCTGCATGTTCTCCCCGCTTTCATCATTCACGTACATAACATACAGCTTGTCTCCATATGTCTGGAAATCATAACGGATAATCTCGTCACCTTTACCGGTCTTGTAACCTTTTATCTTCTTTGTCCAAAGCGGCACATCCTGCCCGGCTTTATAATAGCTCACCTTACCATCTTTGAATGTCGCATAAGCATCCGTTGACATGAAAACAGCCTGTTCTTTTTCGAGTTCATACTTCGCTGTAATCTTCTGCTTCTCCATATCATAGTAAATCAGTTCACCGCCACTGTATCTTGCCGCTTCATAATCTGCTCCTGTGTAATGTTCCATGCCACCAAAACGGTAATCTTCCAGTTGAAGCATGAGCATATTTCCGGATACTTTCATATCTACCGGTTTGTATTTTTCTGACTGATACAGCTCTTCGCTCTTTCCATCGGCATTTGTTTTATAAATACGAAACTCCTTTGATTCATTACGAAAATCCCATGCATACAAGGTGTCTTTGTAAGATGCCAGTAATTTTCCATCTTGCAAATCAGATTCCTCTTGATGTACACGCTCTCCTGTTTGCTTATTTACCATAACCAGATTGAAGAAATATCCTTTGGAGGCATCTTTGATTGTCAGACTATAACTCACTTCTCCGTCTTTTACCTTTTCCCGCTGACAACTGCCAATATAGTAAAGGTTCACATCCGGCGTCGTAATCTTCCTATGCTCTGCCCAATGTTTGTCCTTATCTATAAATGCACCTTTACCAGACTTTTCTTTTAATTCGCCTAAATCCACTGTCTTCCGGACATCTGCTGCATCTAACACATATAACGTCTGCTGATATGAGTCACCTTCATTCGCACCACAGATAATATAAATGTATTTTTCTCCGAGAAACGCCTGCAAAATTCTTTTATCCGCATCCAGCTTCCTCTCAACAACCAGTTTCCCATCCGCATCATACTGGCGCAGAGCATCCCAGGAATTCACATATATGTATTTTCCATTCGTATAAGTTCCTGCATCTTCCAGCGCCGACCGAAGTTTTCCACTTTTCGAATCCACAGTTCTTAGTTTCTTATCCGAATAGTCATAATAATATGTCTTATCTCCCAGCATTGCCAACATTCTCGCATCACCGGTTCTTGCGTTATGGAGAACCCTGCTGACATTATAATTTCCTTTTGCTTTCTCTAGATAATAGCTGATCGGATTTGTCCACATCCAGAACAGGTAATAACCAGCCAGATAAATAATTACCAACAGACAGACTAACACGATCCATAAACTCTTCCTCTTCTTTTTCATAGCCGTCCTCCTTTGTGTTCACCCAAAACACTCCTACTTTAAAAAATCAACATCCGAAAAAAACTGATTTTCCTTCGCAATGTCATATGCCGTGTTGCCATCACCGTCCTTCTTGTTCACATCCGCCCCGTGTTTCACCAGATACTTTGCAATATCTTCGCTTGTACACTCTGCCGCTGCATGCAGAACGGTATGTTTTACTGCTGATTCGTCCTCATCACCTGCAGACTCGGCATCATCATCCGGCGAAATCTCCTGATTCACATCTACGCCGATTTTTATCAGCTTCTTCACCATATTGTAATCGCCAAGATTCACCGCACATTCCAGTGCTTTCGCAGCCGATTCGTCACTTGCGTCCAGTGTTTCCATCATAAATTTTCTTGCTAAATCTCTGTCAACACTTTCATAGATTCCCTCATAAATATCGTCAAGCTTCTTAGAATCTAAATCTTTCTTATAAAGCTCATATGCAAGTTCCGTGTTAAAATAAGCCAAATCCTCCCATCCGGAAAATGCTTTCTCTCCGTCTTCTTCTCAAAGTCTTCTTACATCTTTGACCATTGTGACGTTTGCCGATCTCAGCTCAATTCCGCTCTCACACAGCCACCGATCAATTGCTGTATATCCTTTCTCATCTTTCCGGTTCGGATCAGCGCCATTCTCCAGCAAAATCTTTAATACTTTCTCCACTCTGTCGCTGTATGGACTCTCTGCACCTCGAATGATATCGCACAAATAGTTGCCGGTCTTACTGTTTACTTTCGTTCCCGCATCGACCAATGTCTGAATCATCTCTACATCCAGTGGATCTTCCGAAATTACCTGCGCCAACGCTCTTTTATCGTCTTCGCCTCTGACCTCAATCTTCACCTTCATATTTTCCAGGTCGAGCTTCTTATCCCGGGTAGCTTCTTTCATTCCCTGTAAATTCGATGTCTCGATCGATTCCCGCAATTTCCATTCCGGGCTGTTCATCGCAGTCCGCATACAGCCTGTCAGCAATAACGCCGGAACCATTACTGCTACTATTCCTTTTCTTCTCTTTTGCATATCTTTCCCCACTTTGCATAAAATGATGTTATATATATAATAACGTTTGTTGCTCTTGTTTTGTTACAGAAAAGCTTAAAAAATCCGAAAGAATTTCTTAATTTTAGTTGGAAAAGGGGATTTCTAGATATATATCCAGAAATCCCCTTTTAATTCATGCTTCCTTTTCCTTCATATCATTACATTACATAATTCGTTTTCTCTTTTCCTAATTTAAATGTCCTTTTTGAAGTCTCTTCATCGAGCAAATGTCTACATTTCACTTTACTATTAACCAACCACTCCCCCTTTTTTTCAATAATATCAATATTCCAAAATAATACAGCACAGTCAAACTCTTTAGTATTGTAATATGCCGTTTCACATCTTATTATTGGCGAATTATTTTTTAAAATATTAGAAGGTATTTTTACTGTATACAAATTTTCCGTCAAACCTTCCGCAGTATGTATTAACAGCACTTCATCTTTTTGGCTTTGTTCCCATAATCTTTTTGCTTTTTTTGAATCATGTACAATTTTCAATTTTATTTGATCAGCATTTTTTATTTTTTTTCCATTATACGTTACATTGATTTTGCACATAGTCATATTACTCACTTGCAAGCCAATATAAAATAATAACACCATAAATAGCCCAACAATAATTATCACTACATTTTTTTTCGATTTTCGTTTCATATACTCCCCCCTAAAATTTGATTCGATGTATAGGATTTTTTCCAGCATATTTCTTATAATTTTTTAAAATAGTTTTTAACCTATATCTTGGATAATATTTATCTTTCACCCAATTATACTGAAATGAAACACTTGCATTTGATGCATATATCTTTGCTTTCGGTGCAATTTTATGAAAAGCTTTCGCTACACTATTACTTCCTTTATTAGCTTTACAAATAACAAGTACTAATTTTTTAATTTTTTTCTTTTTTTTCATTTTTTTAATAGCGGAAGCCTTCATTGTTTCATTTTTAAAATATAGTTTTCCTTTACCACCATGTAAATACAAATATACTTTTCGATATCTCTTTGATATTTTATTCCATTTCTTTTTAAACCCCTTTATTTTACTAACACCTATAAACTTAGCATTTTTATATTTATAATAGTTTGACTTAATTGCTTGTTGTTTTAAACTCTTTCCTTTTGCATTATAATATATTGACAATATGGATTTATGCCCACTTGGATCCACATAACTAATCGGATTATTCTTGCAGTATGCATACAGATGTAATGTATCCGGATCATTCACCTCTCCCCGGTAGGTATCTTCTGTCAGGAATCTTCCATTCTCCGGATCGTAGTATCTTGCATTCAGGTAATAGAGTCCGGTGCTCTCATCGTAGATGCCGCCTGTGTAGCAGATCTCATTCTTTAAAGCACTGCTTCCGTGGATACTGGTCTCTCCGAAGTCGTCATATTCGTAGGAAAGTTCTCCCTTTGTATCCTTATTCAGGATGCTGGAAGTGCTGCCCTGGATGTCTTTGGTATACAGGAAATCCTGATAAGAGGCTGTTGTTCCGTCTTTTCCGGTTACTTTCTGTTCTGCATAGATCACATTGTCTTCCAGTCCGGACAGGTTCTGGATCAACTTCTCCCCGGTATCTGCTCCGGTTGTATAGGATACCATGCCGTCTTCGTAGAAGTAGTTCGTCACTTCTCCGGCTTCCTTCTTCTGGATGCGCTGTCCGTCTCCATTGTACAGGTTTTCCTGTGTCAGGCTGACAGTCTCATTGCCGGATGTACCGCTCTTCTTCGTTACAGTTGCCGTACTTAAGCGATTTTCCACATCATAGGTGTTCTCCACGCTGTCTCCCGTCTCTTTATCGGTCTCTTTGATCTGGTTTCCGTTGACATCATACTCATAAGAAATGTCATTCTTTACGGTATTTCCTTTGGTTGTCTTTGCCTTTAAGAGCTGGTTCAGACCATTGTAGCTATACGCTGTCTCCTCTTCACCTTTGACTTTCTTTGTGCGGTTTCCTGCAAAATCGTAGCTGTAAGTCGTAGTGGTCTTCTCATCATTCTTCTTATGGTCAGTCACAACACTCTTCGTCAGTCTTCCCAGTGCATTGTATGTGTATTCCGTTGTCTGATCAGTATGGTCTTTTTCCTCTTTGGCAGTACTGTTCTTCTCAGTCTTCTTTACAATGTTATTATTCTTATCATAAGAATAAGTATAAGCTTCCAGAACAGTTGTACCACTCTTATAGGTCATAGAAGATACACGGTCCAATGCATCATACTCATAGAACCTTGCCACATAGCTTTCGTTCTTATCTCTATAATCAGTAAAGTCAACGATCGTAAACAGTTTTCCTCGTTCGTTATAGCGGTATTTGCGGATCAGTTTTTCCTCGTCACTGCCTTTGATCTTTGCTTTGATAGCGATCAGATACTGGTTCTTGTCATACGCATAGTGCAGGCTTTCCACTCTTCCGTCTTCTGCCAGCGCATAAGTGACTTCCGTGATCTTATCTTCCGTATCATAGCTGTAAGAGATCTTGTGTTTTGCGATCTGTGCATCAATCGGCTCTGCTTCCTGTGAGACTTCTGCTGTCCATGCAGTTCTTCCAAATCCGTCATAACCAGTATAAGTATAACGGTATGCTTTCCTCTCACTGCCGGACTTCTTCGCATCCGTCATCTTTGTAAGACGATACTGGTCATCATACTGATAGTTTGTCTGCAATGTCTGGGTTCCGTCTGCCTGATAATATTTCGATACCGTCTTCAGATTCCTTGCATCGTAAGTATCTTCCCGGTAGTCTCCATTTTCATAAGTAACCTTTGTCTGGTTTCCACGGCTGTCATAGCTGTACGCGGTTGCAATGCTTTCGTCTTCCTTCACGCCCTGATCCTGACTGCTCTTTATAAGACCTGCCGCATCTGTGACTTCGATACTCTTTCTGCCGCCTGCATCGGTAACGGTTGTCTTATTCTTCTGATTTTCTGTGTCCGCTTCATAGGAGGCTTTTGTTACAACAGCTCCATCTTTGCCTGCGTTCTGTGTCACTTCTGTCACACGGTCAGAATCATCATAGGAATATGCGGTTGCTGTTCCCATGGCATCCGTTTCTTTTGCGACATTTCCTTTCGTGTCATAAGACTGCTTGGTAACCAGACTGTCCTCACTGACCTGATAGGCTTCCCCGAATACACCCGGATTCACAATCGTTGCAAAGTTTCTGCCCTCTTCATCATAGAGTGCCAGTGTCACTTTTCCTTCTGCTGCGTCTGCACCGGTTCCGTTCTCATATGCAACGACCTGATTGCCGGAGGCATCATAAGTGTAATCGGTATACAGACCGTTTGCTTTCTCTCTGACAACATTGCCGGAAGCATCGGTATACGTCTCGGACGCTGTTGTTCCACTTGGATAGCTTTCCTTCTGGATCGATGCATTCTTAACCGTTCTGGTTCCCCTGCCATCCTGTACCGTAACATCCCCATAAGAATAGGCGGTAGTGTAAGTAAGAGAAGTTCCTTTCGTGACTGTTCTCTTCACAACACGGTTTAGGGAATCGTATACATAATCCGTTTTCACTCCGTCCGTTCCGGTCTCGGAAACAACCGTTCCATTGACATCATAAGAGGAGGTTGTTGTCTGGCTCTTTCCATTCAGCGTGCTGACAGACTTGATCTGTCTTCCTAACTCATCATAGGTATATTCCGTCACTTCTCCGGTATCCGGATCGGTCTTCTTTGTCACGCGTCCCATGACATCATAACTATTCTCTTCTTTAGTTACAACATCTCCACTGGTTGTTGAAGATTCTTTCGTATTTCCATATGCATCATAAGAAGATGTAGTCTTAGAAGTTTCAATTCCCGCTTCTGTTGTTTTCGTTTCAATTTCATTTCCAGAATCATCATAAGCATTTTCTGTAACTGTCTTATTCTCTGTATCTGTAACTTCTTCCTCTTTTACAGACTCACCATTTTCATTATATTCATATTTTTCATCACTAATAAGAGTATCTCTTTTTTCCTCTTTTATTTCTGATGGCTGATCCACAGTCCACTCACTCGTTGTATCACCATAAGTATACGTTGTTACGGTTCCATCTTCATCTGTTTCCGTCTTTTCATTTTCCTGCTCATCATAAACTGTTTCACTTACTTTTTCTTTCGTTTTCCACTCTACTTTTCCATTGGTCAAACTTTCATAACCAACCGTTTTTGTCGTTTTTGTAACCAGATATGGATTTTCCTCATATTCATAAGCATAAGTTGTTACACTTCCATCCGCTTCTGTTTCTTTTGTTACTTTTCCGCTCTTTGTGTCATACTCCCGGCTATTTGTGCGGACTTCTATCCCGTCAGAAGCTTTCTTTGTAACAGTTGTTTTTCCACCTGCGTATCCCCAGTTTTCTTTCTCTCCGTTCGGGTAAGTCACTGCGGATACTTTTTCGCCATTATAAGTGATCGTATACTTTTGTCCCTTTCCATCTGTTACACTGTTCAAGTGATCGCTGTCATAGTCATAAGCATAAGAAACCAATGTTTTACCATCCTTACCGCAATGGCTCATTTCTGTTAATCTTCCATTATCGTAAGTATAGCAAAGTTTTGTTGCATCTGGAAGCGCAATCTCTTTCAACAATCCCGAATCTTTCTGATATTTTAATTCAATTACTGTTTTTACTTCTGTTGAAACACGTTCCAGTCTTCCATCTGGCAAATAATCATATAAAAGGAATGTACCATTTGGATCTAATGCAGACACCAACTGTCCTTCCTTATTAAAACGATATAAGATTCCCTGCTTATCTTTTATTGTATAAGCATGTGTCCTTTGTACCGTGTCGTCTGAATCATCCTCATCTTCTTCTGATTCTTCTTCATCCGAATCATTACTGCTCTGTACTTTTACTGTTCTTCCTTTTATCTTGCTCTTATTCTTAGATTCCATCTGATTCTTATATGTATATTTCATTTTTCCCATTTCTGTGCTACATACAGCCGTTTTCTTTTTCACAGAAATAGATCCATTTTTCACAGAAGCTCTGCTTTTTGCAGTATTTGTAATGGCTTCACTTCCATCATTCAGTGTCAGATCTTTCGTTTCTTTACAAACATAAGTGTCCCCACTCTTCTTAAAATGATAGATACTTCCGTCACTGTCCAGATAGTACATCGTGCCATCTTCGCCTTTGATCAGTTCTTTATGCAGGGTATCACTCCATCCAGTTCCTAACATTCCAGTAAGAAGTGACTGGCTGTTATAAGTTCTCGCCATCTCAAATGTCAACTGACTTGCCGGAAGTGTTGCATCTTCCTGACTGTAAGTAAGGTTTCCGCTCTGGTCTTCCACGGTTCCGTTTCCGGTCGGTGTCTGGAAACTCTGGTATCCCAGATAATCCTGGCTTCCGGTATGTTTCTCAAACTCTTCCGGTGCGGTTCCTGTTCCACTCAATACCGTATCAACCAGTTCCTGCTCTTCGATCTCACCGGAGGAATCTGCACGGACAGCTTCTACTTTATAATACCATTTCTCATCCTTTGCACTTTCCAGATCGATCCAGTAACCTTTGAACACTTTCTTGCAGACCATGTTTTCTTCACTCGGTGTGAAGTCTTTCTCTGTTCCCCTGTAGATCCGATAATACACGGTATCATTTAACACTTTATCGGTCTCCCAGGAGATCAGGTTCTTGCCATAGTCTTTCCGCAGGGTGAGGGTTCCGTCTTTTGGAAGATAACCGTCAAATCCGACCGTATTATCTTTGTAATAATAATCCAACACTTCTTCTTTGACATTGCCTGCTTTGTCCACTGCACGGACTGCAATCTTATGCTGTCCATTTCCGGTGATCGTGCCTGCCGGAAGTTCCACACTTCCACTGGTTCCGGTTCCCAGCTTCTTCCATGCGCCATCGTCGATCTTGTATTCCATCTGTTTGAGGTTCGCATCGGATACACCCGACCACTGGATTGTCGGGTTCTGCACATCGGTCGGTTCTTCTTTTGTTGTTGCCGGTGTCAGTACCGGTTTTGCCATTGTCGGCGCCGTTCCATCGATCACAAATCTTGCGCCTGCTCCAGGTCCTGCAAGGTTTCCTTTGTCCACACCACGGATACCGATCTTATAGCTGCCCTCTTTCCATCCGGTACTCGCTGCAATCGTTGCGGAGCCGCTTCCGCTGGTTCCCAGTTTTGTACCGGAAGAATACGGAACTAATTCTCCGATATCTTCTAAGGTTGTCGGGTTTAATTTCACAATCTTGTACTGGACATAGGATAATCCTTTGGACGTGATCCCTGCCCAGTTTGCTTTGATCGCTGTTCCCGGCTTCACGTAAGACGGTGTTACGGATATGGAAGTTGCCTTGGTCGGTTTATCATAATAAGTAACAACCAATTTCGGACGCAAGCTGGTCGTGCTGTTTCTGGAACCTACAAACTCCGCATACTTTCCGGTTTCATCTGCACCTTTTAACATCACGCCGTAGTTGACAATGGAATCATTAGCAAGCCCTCTGGCAAAAGAAGTCAGATCTAACGTTCTGGTGGTCTTTGCTTTTCCGGTTGTCTTCACCGTGCTGTATAAAGTATTGTATCCCGGACGTTTGTTCCAGGTCACTTTGGAACGCTCCCATGCTTCCTTTACCCGGTATGCCTGTACCGTCTGCCCTTTCGTACTGTTTGCTGTCTCATACATCGTCAGGATGGCACTGTCTACATAGTTGCCTTTGATCTTGGACTTCATATCTTTGAAAGCAAGATAAGTCCGGTAGATTCCTTTGGATGCCTTTCCTGCATTCATCACCGTTACACCGCTGGTGTAAAAGTTATAATCTTTATAGGTAGAACCGCTTAAGATATACACATCCCCAAGATCGGTGTTGCCTGTCCACTTGATCGTCGGATCGATCACGACCGGATACTGGCGGTCTTTGTCTTTCAGATAAGACCAGTCTACGGTCACGGTTACACGGTAGGTGTCCTCCCCTGCTTCCTCTACTTTGGTTGTCAGTTCTTCGCTGTATGCCTTCCCACCAGCATCGTTCATGTTCGGAGCACCGACCGAACCTACGATCTCATCGCTTTCTTTATCATAGAGAGTCAGCCCTTCATCCACTGGATTTTTTCTAAGCTTCAATCCTTTTAATTTCAGCGTATAAGAAAACGTATTTTCTTTCGGACACTCTGCAAGCCGGATCTCTTCCTTGATCCCGGACTCCCCGGAAGTGTACGCATAAGTGACCGGATCTGAAGTATCATAAGCTGCTGTCAGTGGGACTTCTTCTGTCTCTTCATATCCGTTCGTGAAGTCCTCCTTCTCTACTTCAACAGCCTTACTTTTCATGTCCGGACTGAGCGCAACACTGTAGCCGTCCTTTTCCATCAAAAGTGGTGTCGTATCCGACAGCTTCTCCGGAAAGTACTGTTTGGCATCCCCTTCTTCGTTCTCGTATGCATAACCTTTCAGACTTTCCTTGTTCTCACTTTTCGAACTGTCCACTTTTACCAGTGACGGATCATAATCAATGAGCTTCCCCGACTCATCTTTATACCGCACCGGTTCCTGATAGAATACGGATACTTTCTTACCATTCCCGATCTGGAATGTGGTGGAAGTTTCGGTATTCTCTTTCTTCACAGCGTCCTCTTCTGTCACACCTTTTAGCTCTTTTGGACGCTCCACGCTGTCATCCGCATCGGAAGCTGCTTCGGTCTTCGCCTGATTCTCCGCTGTCTGTGCCGGTTCAGCCGCCAGTGAATCTAATGATACAGATGTGACGGATAGTGCCGCTATTAATGTCGTTGCAGTGATTCGTTTCCAATTCAAATAATATTTTTCTTTATGCTTTTTTCTTTTTTTCATAAGCTTTTTATCTCCTTACCTTTTTGAAGAACTGCTGTTTTTAGTAACGGTTTCATTTCCAACTTTAAATGTTGTTCTCACTCGATATGTTCCAGTTGCAATTGTGTAATTTTTGTTCAAACTATAATTTTGACCGGTTGTTGATCCATTCCACTCTTTTAATGTTTTCCATTCCCCGTCTAATTTTTTTTGCAATTTCATAACTACTTTTATTACTTGTGATTTTGAACTTCTAGTTCTTACAAAACTTTTGCATGTAGCTTCCTTGCCTGTAATTGATAAATTACAAGTACACACATCAACATTTTCATACGCAAGCTCTATATCCTCCTCTCCATTCACTTGCGTTTCTGCTGCATAGGACACTGGCGTAGTCACAATCAATCCTGTGCTCAAAATTAATCCTCCGAGTAACATTTTCATTCTTTGGTACATAAAAAAGTACCTCCTTTCTGCTTTTACTATAAGTAACAATTGAAAGAGGTACTTCGTGACACTTTTTATTTAATTTTTTTATTTTTTTCTAAAATATTTATGAGATTCTCAATGTTTTCATGCCCAGACAGCATATACACATACCCATCTTTTACATATAAGAGCTTATTCCAGCCATTCGTATCTTTCACCCAATATCCTTGTTTATTCTTTACATCTACTTTTTCTATTCTTTCTCCATTAGATGAAACCTTAAAATCAAAGTACTCAATTCCCATTTGAATGTAATAAAGCGGGTAATCGTCTGCCCCATTATAATCAGCCGAATACATTAAAAATGTTTCATCCGTCTCCTCATTCTCCAGCACATACCCTTCCGGCACATACTCCAGCTTCTGTGGCTTAAATTCTTTGATTTCTTCTTCCTGCCCCTTGATCTCGCTTTGCACTTTCTCGAAGCTGATGTCTGTATGATCCGAAAAACATTTTTCAATCAACTGGTAGATGCCCTCACGAATCGGCTCTATTGCAAATACTGTCATACTCATACTGATCATTAGAAGTATAACTATCAGTAAAAATTTTGGATGCAGCCGTGTCACACGGTATGAAGTAAATTGCTTTTTTCCAGCATCTGCTTCCTGTCTCGGATATGTATATACCCTATATCTGTCCACAAGTTCTTCTGCCTTTTTTCTCTTCATCTTCCTGTATAAACGCCGCATGCGTATCTGATGACGGATCGAGAAATGATGCTTCGCATCTTTTGTAAATTCTTCGTAATAAGTGCCTTCCCGCTCGCATGCCTGCTTTACTGCTTCTCGTAACAGTTCGTCACTGATTCTGTTCATTTCCATCTGTGATTTCCCTTTCGCGCAATTGTTTTTCCAGTTTTTGTCTGGAACGGGCAGCGATCTGGCGCACATTTTCTTCGGACAACTCCACGATCTTTGCAATCTCCACAAACGTCATATCCATATAATAGTGTAAATAAAGAATCTGACGCTTCGGATAAGGCAGTTCCAGAATCAGCTCCTGCAATATGGTCGTTACATCTTTATAAAGATATGCGTCTTCCGGACTTTCCTGCTGTTCACATGGATAATTCCTGTAGTCCTGCTCCCGGGCTTCCCGTTCAGAACGTTTTCCTTTTCTTTGATAGATGTTAAATGCTCTGCTCTTAACTATAGTAACAATGTAACTCCATGTTTCGTGACAGTTTATTTTCTTAATTTTTTCTAAATTATCTATGATAGCAATAACACTGTCGTGTACTGCGTCTTCTGCGTCGTGTCTGTTGTGCAGGATCTGATATGCAACTTTGTACATCTTGTCCTTGTACAGAGCATATAATTGTTCAAATTTTTCTTTGTCTTCCTGCGTATCAAGCAGATTTAAGTATACTTGTAGCATGCGCTTCTCTTCCCCCTCTTGATCATACCGCTTGCATGCAATGTCGCTATCTTACAATTTCAATTCTTTTTCTTATATCTTCTTCTAACTTCAACTTACCAATCTCTTGCCCTTTTGAAAGGTATGTACATTTATTATAACATTTCTCTTTATAGCTTTTTGAAAAAATTGCAAGAACTTTATTTGTTGGGTTAGACAATCGTTTTACATCTTCATTGTATAATGTTACTGGATAATCCACACGATTTCCATTACGAAAACCAACACTTAATATCGCTTTTGTATCACCAACAAAATAATCTGCCCGAATATATACCCCACTATTAATAAATTCTCCAACTAGACAATGATGAGACATAAGCTTAGAAAGACATGGTAATACCATTAATTTCTGTTGCACCTTCCCTTTATTATCAATTTCAAAATCTCTTTCTGCTAATTTAGACTCCAAACATGCCGCATAAAATTGTTGTGCAGATAACTTAGTCTTTACTCCTGTTAAATGTAAAAAGTTCATATCACGAAAACCGATTTCTACTGTTTTAGTAAGTGATTTTTTCTGATAAACAATCAAAAAGTGCTTATTATTCAATTTTTCTTCATATTCTTTTGCTGCATGTACAATAATTTTTATTGCTGATTTTTTATCATATTTTTTCATTTGTATTCCCCACTATACAAAAAAGGTTGCCCTCTCGGACAACCTTTTCTAATTCTGATATTGCTGATTTTACTGTTGTCTGCCAACATTCCGCCCCACTATGTGCGGTTTAACTGTAGAGTTTTTCTGTTGCTCTCCAACCTGCCAGCCAACGAACTGGCTAAAATGTCAGATTTTTAAGGTGTCAGCTCACCCAGACAGACGCATCTGTCTTTACAATATTATTATACGAATCAATAATTTTAATGTCAAGTATATGACTAATTTTAAACTTTTTTCTCTTACACGATTCCCTGAGCGGTCATAGCGTCTACAACCTTCTCGAATCCTGCGATGTTAGCGCCTGCTACATAGTTACCTTCCATTCCGTAACGTTTTGCAGCTTCGTCCATGTTATGGCAGATATTTACCATGATGTCTTTTAATTTGGCATCTACTTCTTCGAATGTCCAGCTTAATCTCTCGCTGTTCTGTGACATCTCCAGTGCAGATGTTGCAACTCCACCGGCGTTGGCAGCTTTACCAGGTGCGAAGATCACTCCGTTCTCCTGCAGATACTGTGTTGCTTCGTATGTAGTAGGCATGTTCGCACCTTCGCATACAGCTACGCATCCGTTAGCTACTAACTGTTTTGCATCTTCCAGATGTAATTCGTTCTGTGTTGCGCAAGGAAGAGCCAGGTCAACTTTTACTGACCATACGCCGCGTCCTTCATGATATTCTGAGTTCGGACGATATTTCTTATACTCTGTCAGTCTTGCACGGTTTACTTCTTTGATCTCTTTTAATGCAGCTACATCGATTCCTTCCGGATCGTATACCCATCCTGTAGAATCGCTGACTGTTACAACTTTTGCTCCAAGCTGCTGTGCTTTCTCTGTTGCGTAGATTGCTACGTTACCGGATCCGGATACTGCTGCTGTCATTCCCTTTAAGTCTTTTCCGTTAATCTTCAGAAGTTCTTCTGTTAAATAAAGAAGACCATATCCTGTAGCTTCTGTTCTTGCTAAAGATCCGCCATAGCTTAATCCCTTACCTGTAAGAACGCCTTCATACAGTCCGCGGATTTTCTTGTACTGTCCGAACATGTAACCGATCTCTCTTGCTCCTGTTCCGATATCTCCGGCAGGAACATCTGTGTCTGCTCCAATATATTTGCAAAGTTCTGTCATAAAGCTCTGGCAGAATGCCATAACTTCTCTGTCTGATTTGCCCTTCGGATCGAAATCAGAACCACCTTTACCTCCGCCGATCGGGAGTCCTGTCAGGGAGTTCTTGAAGATCTGCTCAAATCCGAGGAACTTGATGATTCCAAGATTTACAGATGGGTGAAGACGTAAGCCTCCTTTGTATGGTCCGATCGCACTGTTGAACTGTACACGGTATCCTGTATTCACCTGTACCTGTCCTTTGTCGTCTACCCACGGTACGCGGAACTTAAACTGTCTCTCTGGTTCTACAAGTCTCTCCAGTAAGGCGTCTTTTCTGAACTTCTCTTCATTCGCCTCAACTACCACTCTCAATGATTCTAATACTTCTTTTACTGCCTGGTGGAATTCTGGTTCAGCAGGGTTCTTAGCTACTACTCTTTCCAGTACTTCATCAACATATGACATAACCTTGTTACCTCCTAAATCTTTCTGTCTCAAAAAAACATCCTTTTAAAAAGAAAACGGATGGACAAATCCACCCGTTTTTCTCTGACGTCTTTGTCCTTTATCATTGTAAAGGAAAAGAGTGCATATGGCAAGTATTTTTTTTACAAATTTTGCTATTTTTTGCAACATTTATTTGTACTACTTGCAAAAATATTGATTTTATTTCATTTTAGTTGATTCTTTTTCGCTTTTAGTGAAACAGATTGCACTCTAAGTTTCACTTTTATTTAAAGTATGCAACACCGGATTCGAAGATCTTCAGATCCTGTTCTCCGTAAATATTCATAGCTACACTTCTGTCACGTCTCTCGGAATGTGCCATCTTACCGAATACACGTCCGTCCGGACTTGTGATACCTTCGATCGCGCAGTAAGAACCGTTGACATTCCATTCTTCATTCATCGTAACATTTCCTTCCGGATCACAGTACTGTGTTGCTACCTGTCCGTTTGCAAAGAGTTTCTTAAGCCACTCTTCATTTGCTACGAATCGTCCCTCTCCGTGGGATGCCGGGTTCGTGTATACACCGCCAAGCTCTGCCTGTGCAAGCCATGGGGATTTGTTGGATACAACTTTTGTATACACCATCTTGGAGATATGACGTCCGATCGTATTGTAAGTCAGTGTCGGTGCATCTGTATTCTGTCCGGTAACTGCTCCGTTCGGAACCAGTCCCAGTTTGACAAGTGCCTGGAATCCGTTGCACACACCGAGTACCAGTCCGTCTCTTTCATTTAACAGCTTCTCTACTGCTTCTTTCATCTTCGCATTCTGGAAAGCAGTTGCGAAGAATTTAGCGGAACCGTCCGGCTCATCTCCTGCACTGAATCCACCCGGGAACATGATGATCTGGGACTGTGCGATTGCTTTTTCAAATACATCTACAGAATCTACGATGTCGGCTGCATTCTGGTTGCGGAAGACTTTGACGATCGTCTTCGCTCCTGCACGCTCAAATGCTTTCGCGCTGTCGAACTCGCAGTTTGTTCCAGGGAATACCGGGATAAATACAGTCGGCTGTGCAATCTTGTGTGTGCAGATGTGGATATCGGATGCTTTGTATACATCACTCTTCACTGCTTCTTCCTGTCCTTCTGCTCCGGAGTTGGTTGGGAATACTTTCTCCAGTGGTTCTTTCCATGCTGCTTCTGCATCTGCTTCTGTCAGTTTTACCTCTTTGTATGCGAATACGGCATCTGCATTTACTTCACCAATCACCGTGTACGGGATTGTCAGTGCGTCTACTTTATCTGCCGGTACTTCTGCGATAATATCACCAAATGCCGGTGCAAACAGGTCTTTTGCATCTACGCTGTCGCAGATGGTAACACCCATACGGTTACCGAATGCCATCTTGCTGACTGCGGATACGATTCCGTGTCTGTCTAATGCGTAAGCAGATACGATCTTGCCGCTTCTGATGTCGTCTGTGAATTTACCGTAAGCATCCATTACTTTTGCATATTCCGGTACGTCGTATTCATCTGTCGGAATCTGCATCCATACGAGTTTATTTCCTGCTGCTTTTAATTCCGGTGTGATGATGTCTTTTTCTGTTGCCACATCTACTGCGAAGGAAACCAGTGTCGGCGGTACATCGATATCTTCAAATGTTCCGGACATACTATCTTTTCCTCCGATAGATGGAAGTCCGAATCCGAGCTGTGCATTGTAAGCACCGAGCAGTGCTGCGAACGGTTGACTCCATCTGGTCGGATCTTCTGTCATTCTGCGGAAATACTCCTGGAATGTGAAACGGATCTTGCTATAATCTCCACCTGCTGCCACGATCTTCGCAACAGACTCTGTCACTGCGTAAATAGCTCCGTGATATGGACTCCATGTAGACAGATATGGATCAAATCCGTAACTCATCATTGTAACGGTATCGCAGTCTCCTGTCAGTACCGGAAGTTTTGCAACCATTGCCTGTGTCTCTGTCAGCTGGTATTTTCCACCGTGCGGCATGAATACGGAAGCTGCTCCGATAGAACCGTCGAACATCTCTACAAGACCTTTCTGCGAGCATACGTTCAGGTCTTTTAATGTCTCTAACCATTTTGCTTTGACATCTTTTACTTCTTCTCTTGTAAGAATCGTATCTTTGCGGCTTGGGATCTCTACAGTAACCGTTGTCTCCTGATGCGCTCCGTTTGTATCAAGGAAGGCACGGGATAAGTTGACGATCTCTTTTCCTCTCCAGGAAAGTACCAGTCTCGGCTCTTCTGTTACTACAGCTACCTTTGTTGCCTCTAAGTTTTCTTCTGCTGCATAGTTCATAAATGTATCGACATCTTTTGGATCTACGACAACAGCCATACGCTCCTGGGACTCGGAAATAGCGATCTCTGTTCCGTCAAGTCCGGCATATTTCTTCGGCACTTTGTCCAAATCGATCTGCAGTCCGTCTGCAAGTTCTCCGATGGCAACGGATACACCACCTGCACCGAAGTCGTTACATTTCTTGATTAATTTACTTACTTCTTCTCTGCGGAACATACGCTGGATCTTACGCTCTGTCGGTGCGTTACCTTTCTGTACTTCTGCACCGCATGTCTCGATGGACTCTTCGGTATGTACTTTGGAAGATCCGGTTGCTCCACCGCATCCGTCACGTCCGGTACGTCCGCCGAGGAGAATGATGATATCTCCCGGATCAGATGTTTCACGGATAACGGCACGTCTCGGTGCTGCTCCGAGAACGGCTCCGATCTCCATACGTTTTGCAACGTAGTTCGGATGATAGATCTCTTTGACTGCTCCGGTTGCAAGTCCGATCTGGTTTCCGTAAGAGCTGTATCCATGTGCTGCTTCACGAACCAGTTTCTTCTGCGGCAGCTTTCCTTTCATCGTATCTTTGACAGATACGGTCGGATCTGCTGCTCCGGTTACACGCATTGCCTGATATACATAAGTACGTCCTGACAGTGGATCACGGATAGCTCCTCCAAGGCAGGTCGCAGCTCCACCGAATGGCTCGATCTCTGTCGGGTGGTTGTGTGTCTCGTTTTTAAAGTTTACGAGCCACTCTTCTTCTACACCGTCCACTTTGATCGGTACTACGATACTGCATGCGTTGATCTCGTCAGATTCTTCCTGATCTTCAAGCTTGCCTTCTTTTTTCAGTTTACGCATTGCCATCAGCGCAAGATCCATCAGGCATACGAATTTATCTTCTCTGCCTTTGAAAATCTCACTGTGGTCTGCAAGATACTGTCTGTATGTCTCTTCCAGTGGTGTCTTATAGTCTCCGTCCTCGAACTTCACATCTGTAAGCTCGGTAGAGAATGTTGTATGACGGCAGTGATCGGACCAATAGGTGTCCAGAACACGGATCTCTGTCATGGATGGATCTCTGTCCTCTTCCTTTTTGAAATAATTCTGAATATGCTGGAAATCCTTGAATGTCATGGCAAGTCCAAGGGACGCATATAATTCTTTCAGTTCGGCTGCTGCCATATCTTTGAATCCGTCAAAGATCTTCACATCTGCCGGCTCTTCGAATTTTGTAACGAGTGTCTCCGGGATCTGCTCCTGTGCTTCTCTGGAATCTACCGGGTTGATGCAGTGTGCTTTTACTGCCTCGAACTCTTCCTCAGAGATCACGCCCTCTGCTCCAACGATCACGTAAGTTGTCGCTGTCTTGATCACCGGCTGCTCATCCTCTTTGATAAACTGGATACACTGTACTGCAGAGTCTGCTCTCTGGTCGAACTGTCCCGGCAGGAACTCTACGGAAAATACTTTTGCATTCTCTGTCTCCGGGAATGCATTATGATATAAGATATCTACCGGTGGTTCGGAAAAGATACCGTTGCATGCTTTTTCAAATGTATCATCGGAAATATTCTCCACGTCATAACGAATCAGAATCCGGACTTCTTTGATATCACGGATTCCAAGATAATTCTTGATCTCATGCTTAAGATCCTTTGCCTGTACTGCAAATTCAGGCTTTTTCTCCACGTAAACTCGTCTTACACTACTCATACAATTTCCTCCATTTGTACTCTTTTACTAGTCATTAGTTACATTGTAACACATTTTATTTTATTAATAAAATTAATATACATAAATATTTTTATTAGTATATCTTATTAATCTATCTTATAATCTATGTAATATGTGTGGCTATATCTTATTTTACAACTTATCTATTCTTAGCCATATACGAACTTTTCCGGTTGCACATACAGTTCCATATAAATAGCATAGCCCACAATATGATCACAGCCACGCCAAATGTAAGCAGGATCCGAAATGCCATGTCCGAGAAGAACCCTTCCGGCAGCATCCGGATCATATAATCCGTCCCCGCATCAAACAGCCACAGTTTATTTGTAAAAATCAATTCGTGAAATAAGGTAAATGTCGCCGAGAAATCTCTGACACATGCGGCGGCGATTACTGCTACGATTGCCGCAAAGATTCCAAGTGCTGTCGTATATCCTCGAAAAAGGATTGTACGCAACCGCCACTGTTTTGCCTGTACCCCTGCTGTCTGCCGATCTTTTATTTTCAGATATTTCTTACATACATATAATACTGCAAGCAAAAACGCTGCTACTGCTGTGGCAAATCTCCGTACGATTCTTCCTTTATGAAAGAGTACCTGTACATCTGCCATATGTTCCCGGTCCTGTCTGTTGAAGAAATCCTGCATTTTACCCTCCACCGGAACTTCCACAGAGAGTTTTTCTTCCTTTCCATCCAGATATGCCATCATATGTTCCGTAACTTCCATCAGATCAGATATTTTCATATCCAGTGCTTTCGCGACCGTATATTTCTCATATTCTTTTTGATAAAAATGATACTCCGAATCACCGTATATGGCAATTTGAATACTTGTCACCAGTATGATGATAAGCAGAGCAAACATAGACATTGCCGCTAATACAGTATATATCATATTTCGTTTCATATTTCTTGTTTTCTCCGTTTATTTTTTCGATTCTTCCTGCCTGATACCTGATTCTTCTAATAATCTGTATTTTCACACTCTATTCTTATTTTAGCATATCCATTCTTGTAATTCACTTGTTTTTCACTTATAATAATTCCAATATTTATAAGGAGGTCTTATAAAATCTATGAATAACAAAACAGATATTAATTTTGAGTTGTACAAAGTTTTTTATTATGTAGCGACTACCTTAAGCTTCTCCGAAGCTGCCGGTAAGCTTTTTATCTCCCAGTCTGCAGTCAGTCAGTCCATCAAGACACTGGAAAAGAAACTGAATCAGACGCTGTTTATTCGCAGTACAAAAAAAGTCCGTCTCACTCCGGAAGGGGAGATCCTCCTGCGCCACATTGAGCCTGCCGTACAGTTGATCGTGCGCGGAGAATCGCAATTATTGGAAGCCTCCTCCGGAATCGGTCAGCTCCGCATCGGCGCAAGCGATACGATCTGCCGGTATTTCCTCGTTCCTTATCTGGAACAGTTTCACAAGGCTTTTCCTGGGACGCACATCAAAGTTACCAATGCTACTTCCATCCGCTGTGTAGAACTTCTGCGGAGCGGGCAGGTCGATCTGATTGTAGTGAATTTTCCGAACAGTCATCTGGACTCTATGTTCACGTCCACAACCATACATGACTTTCAGGATGTATTTATTGCAGATGAAACTTTCAAGGAACTGCGCGGCCGGAAAATGTCCTATCAGGAACTGCTGAAGTATCCAATCCTCATGCTGGATAAGAACAGCACGACCAGCGAATATCTGCATGCATTGTTCCAGCAGCATCAACTGGATCTTGTTCCGGAAGTGGAATTAAGCAGCAACGACCTGCTCATCGACCTTGCCCGCATCGGTCTTGGGATTGCATTTATCCCGGATTACTGCCTGACCAAAATGCCGGAAGATCTCTTTCTTCTGGAAATGAAAGAGGACCTTCCAAAAAGAAAACTGGCACTGGCTTATAACAGCCATGTACCAGTCTCCAAAGCCGCAGTAGAATTTATACATCTGCTTCAGCCTGTATAAATGTTCTTATTTCGACTTCTTTTCCTTTCAGGGAACCCTGCGTCATCTCCGGTTTTCCGCCGCCTCTTCCCTGGAAGGAAGTATTAAGGTTCTTACTCATCGGACGGACATCCGTCTCCCTGCTTCCGATGACGTAACGATAACCGTCTGCATCATTTCCCGCAAATACCGCAACAATCTTCGCTCCTCTTTCCAGAAGCTGATTCATCAGCTCCCGCGGTTCATTACCTGAAAGATCGGCGTCAAATACTGTCACAATCGGTACATCCACCGGAATCTCTTTTGCACGGTAAGCAAGAAGTTTTCCTGACAGATCTGCCACTTTGCTTTTTAATGCTGTCTGCTCTTCCTTCATATGGTGGACTGCATCTGCAATCTCCAGTTCCTTCGCACAGAGCAGTGCGGAGATCTCTTTTCCATTTGCATCTTTTGCTTCGTAATCTTTCAGCGCACGCACGCCACATAACATTGTGATACGTTCGCCGCCTTTATAATTTACCATATTTACCAGCTTGAGCATCCCGATCTCGCCGGTCTTCTTTACGTGCGGAGCACAGCAGGCACATACATCATACCCCGGAACCGTTACGATCCTTACCCGTCCTTCAATCTCGATCTTGCTCCGATAATCCATATTTGCCAGCTCTTCTTTGGACGGATAGGTCACTACAATGTCTATGTTCTTCCAGACAGCCTGGTTTGCTGCCAGCTCAATCTCTCTTAATTGTTCTTTTGTCAGTGTTCCGTCAAAATCCATCGTGCAGTAATCACTCCCAAGATGAAATCCGACATTGTTATAACCGAATCTTTCATGCACCAGCCCGGATACGATATGTTCTCCGGTATGCTGCTGCATCTTCTCAAAACGTTCTTCCCAGTTGATCTTACCGGTTACAGTTTTCCCGGCTTCCAGTGCCTTCTCTGTCGTATGATAGATGATGCCTTCCTTCTCATGTACATCCAGCACACGTACATCATCCAGCATACCGGTGTCTGCATACTGACCGCCGCCTTCCGGGAAGAAGGCGGTGCGGTCTAATACAACCTTATACTGTTCTTTATATGGTTCGCAGGAGATAACTTTTGCTGTAAACTCCTTCAGATGACTGTCTTCGTAAAATAATTTCTCTGTCTCCATATTTTTCCTCACTTGTGTATTCAAGAATGCCCTCGGCATTCTTGCTGCGAGATGCACGTCATGCAACGCATGACATATTCTTCTGTGCATCTCTGCAATCCTGCCGGAGGCTATATCAGATGATTACATTCTCTCCGGTGCTTCAAATCCTAATACGTCAATGCATGCTTCCAGTACTTCTTTTGTAAGGATCAGAAGTGCGATGTAGCTTTCTTTCTTCTTCGCGTCTTCTTCTGCGAGGATCTTCGTTCCGTGATAGAAACGGTTAAATGCATTGGAAAGATCGTAAATATATGCACAAATCTTGTGCGGTGCCAGTTCTTCAAATGCATTCTCCAGCACTTCGTTGTATTTTGCGACTTCCAACATCAGTGCTTTCTCACTGTCTGATGTTGCCGGAAGAAGTGTAATATCTTCTACATTACCGCCCTGCTCTTTGTACTTGTTCAGGATAGACTTGATTCGCACGATCGTGTACAGAATGTACGGTCCTGTATTTCCTTCAAAGGAAGTGAAACGGTCTACATCGAATACATAGTCTTTGGCTGCCTGGTTGGACAGGTCTCCGTATTTGATCGCGGAAAGTCCGACAATCTTCGCTGTCTCTTTTGCTTCTTCTTCTGACACTGTACGATTATCTGTAATTTTCTTATACATCTCTTCATCGATCTCTGCGATCAGATTCTCCAGACGCATAACGCCACCTTCTCTTGTCTTAAACGGTTTACCGTCTTTGCCATTCATCGTTCCAAAACCTAAGAATGACAGTTTTGTCTCTTCCGGTACGATCCCTGTCTTCTTGGCAGCGCGGAATACCTGTACAAAGTGCAGTTCCTGACGTTTATCTACTACATAAACAACCTGATCCGGATGGTAATCCTGTGTTCTCTGTACTAATGTTGCAAGATCCGTTGTTCCATATAAAGAAGCGCCGTCTGATTTCTGGATCATACATGGTGGAATCTCTTTTGTATCGGACTCTTCCTGTACATCAATAACAAGTGCTCCGTCATCAATGTGGGCATATCCTTCTTTTTTCAGGCGCTCGATCATATCCGGGATGTATGCCTGTGCATCAGACTCGCCCTTCCAGAGATCAAATTCTACATTCAGATTCGCATAATTTTTCTTAAGGTCAGCTACAGAAATATGCATGATATGATTCCAGATTGCTGTATATCCGCGATGACCATTCTGTAATAAATATGTTGCATGCAATGCTTCTTCACGGTATGCATCATCTTCTTTGGCTTTACCGCTTGCAGTCGGATAAATCTCTTCCAGTTCTCCGATGGTAAATGGTGCTTCTTCCGGATACTCTCCTTTAAATGCATCATCAAAATATGGCAGATCCGGCTGTCTCTTGCGAAGCTCTGTGATAATCAGTCCCATCTGGTATCCCCAGTCGCCAAGATGAATATCTCCTAATACTTTATGTCCTGCTTTTCTTGCGATACGCTTCACACTCTCGCCGATAACTGCAGAACGAAGATGTCCGACATGTAACGGTTTCGCTACGTTCGGTCCGCCGTAATCGATTACGATCGTCTTTGGTTCCTTTGCCTGTTCCAGTCCAAGATTCTCATCTTTTTTCATATCATTTAAGTATGCAGCAACTGCATCTTCATTTAACTTAATATTGATAAATCCTGGTTTTACAACCTCGATCTCTCCAATATATGTTTTATCTGTTAAATTTGCAAGAACATCCTCTGCGATCATAAACGGTGCTTTTTTATATTTCTTCGCTCCAGCCATTGCTCCGTTACACTGATATTCACAGAGATCCGGACGGTTGGAAAGCGTTACTTTTGCCAGCGCACGATCATATCCTGCCTTGTCAAAGGCTGCGGCAATTTCCTGTTCCACAAGATTAATAATTTTATCCATGTTTTTCCTCCTACTCATTCTTCCTTGCCATTTCAGAAGTCTTCCTATTTTAATATATCTACGTCCAGACAGACTTCTGAACATAATATGTATTCTAACACAAGACAATCCCCTCAACAACCTCAATCCTCTCTCTTCTTGTAAAAAAATACAATTTGTGTTACGATATCAAGAATTTAATGCCAGGGTCAAAAAGCCTGAAATCACGATGTGCTTGCGCAGGAGTAGTTTTATGGCTTAATGGTCCTCAAATATAAATAAAAACAAAAGGAGTATGATTATGTTACTAGGTTCACATGTCGGCATGTCCGGCAAGGCAATGCTCTTAGGTTCTGCGAAAGAAGCAGTCTCCTACGGAGCGAATACATTTATGTTCTATACAGGTGCACCACAGAATACCCGCCGCAAAGATATTTCCGAATTAAATATTGATGCTGCATGGGAATATATGCATGCACAGGGCATTGAACAGATCGTTGTTCATGCACCATATATTATTAATCTTGGCAATTCCGTAAAGCCGGAAACTTTTGAACTGGCTGTCAATTTTCTACGGACAGAGATCGAACGGACGAGGGCCTGCAAAAGCCATGTGCTGATCCTGCATCCGGGCGCTCATGTCGGTGCCGGTACAGATGTCGGTATTTCACAGATTATCAAAGGATTAAATGAAGTACTTACACCTGACATGGATCTTCAGATCGCACTGGAAACAATGGCTGGAAAAGGATCTGAAATCGGCAGAAATTTTGAAGAGCTCGCACGTATTATCGATGGGGTTACTTACAATGAAAAATTAAGTGTATGTTTTGATACCTGTCACACGCACGACAGCGGTTATGATATCGCACATGATTTTGACGGTGTAATACAGAAATTTGACCATATTATCGGGAAAGAACGTATTGCCGTTTTTCATATTAACGACAGCAAAAATGTCTGCGGTGCTGCCAAAGACCGCCATGCTAATATCGGCTTCGGCGAGATTGGTTTTGATGCATTATCCTATATCGTGCATCATCCGGATTTTGCCGATGTTCCAAAGATACTGGAGACGCCTTATATCCCTTCACAGGTCAAGGAGAAGAAATCTTACGCACCGTACAAATATGAGATTGAGATGTTGAAAGAAAATCATTTCAACCCGGATGTACAGGAACAGATTCTGCGCGATGCGGAAAAATAACTGAAACGGGAGAACTGCCACTATGGAAACTACTATGAACGAAAACCTCAAAGAAACTGACGTCAAAATTGAAACCGCTTCCGAAGATGATGCAAAAGAACTTCTCGATATTTATGCACCATACATTCTGGAAACCGCAATTACTTTTGAATATACGATTCCTTCTGTAGACGAATTTCGTGAACGCATCCGAAATACGCTGACAAAATATCCGTATATCAAAGCTGTTCATAACGGCAGTATCGTAGGTTATGCATACGCTTCTGCTTTCCATCCGCGAGCTGCCTATGGCTGGGCAATTGAGACTTCTATCTATGTGAAGAAAGATGCCAGAAAGATGGGACTGGGCAAGAAATTATATGCCGTTCTGGAAAGCATTCTGAAAAAGCAGGGCTTTCTGAATCTGAATGCATGCATTGCCTGCCCGAAGATTGATGACGAATACTTAACCCGCAACAGCATCAATTTCCATGAACATCTAGGTTACCGTTTTGTCGGTGAATTTGAAAAATGCGGTTATAAATTTGGCCGCTGGTACAACATGGTCTGGATGGAGAAGCACATAGGCGAACACCTCACCGAACAGCCACCGGTTATTCCATTCCCGGAACTTAAAAATTTACCGGTACTTAAAGAATTATCGTAATTTACGATTCTCTCATAATTTCAGGATTTATCCCGGAAGTTTTCGAAGCTTCTCTCGCAGACCAAAAATTTTTCACATTTTCTGCGGCACTGTTCAGATTGCAGATTTGAAAGTCTTTCCATTCACGTGGGAAGACTTTTCTGTATCTGTAATCCAGAAAGCGATCATCTAACAGCAGGATGAGTCCTTCATCTTCCTCTGTCCGGATCACACGTCCCGCAGACTGCAGGACTTTATTCATCCCAGGATAGAGATACGCATAGTCATATCCTGAAATTCCCTGCCCGTCAAAATAAGCTCTTAAAAGTTCCCGCTCTCTGCACACCTGTGGAATTCCCGGTCCAGCAATCAGCACACCGATCAGGCGGTCCGCTGTCAGGTCAATTCCTTCCGAGAAAATTCCACCCATCACGCAGAAACCAACCAGACCTTCTTCTGTATTTTCTTCAAAATTTTCCAGAAAAATCTCCCGTTCTTCTTCTGACATATACGGCGCCTGCATAACTGCCGGTATCTGCTCTCCCGGTAATTTCATAAACGCATCACAGACATTTTCCATAAAACGATACGAAGGGAAAAATGCAATATAATTGCCACGCTTCGCCAGAGCGGTCTGCCGGATATATCTTGCGTAGCGCTCGTACATGTCTTCTCCACGCTTTGTGTATTTGGTACTTACATCATTTCCTATCAAAAGCAGCCGGTTCTTCGTATCAAACGGTGATTCTGCATAGACTGCATAGTCTTCTTTCCCTGTACTTAAGAGTTTCTTATAGTACTGGATGGGAAGCAGTGTAGCTGAGAAAAAAATCGTACTATTCCCCTTATCCAGATATTCTTTAAGATTTGCTGCCGGATTCACACAGAAGAGATGGATTCGGAATCTCCCATCATCCGTTATCTCCGAATAGATCAGGTAATTCTCATCCAGCCGGTCATGAATATAGAGAAACATCCGTACTTTAAAATAAAACTCCAATACTTCTTCCTTTAATGTTTCATCTTTGCAGTCTTCCAGAAAATGATCCATCTCTGTCACCAGGTTCAGTAACTTCAGATAAACGTGTGACACACTGTTCAGGATCTGGCAGTCTTCACATTCCCGTTTTAATGCAAGGAACTGCTTATTGCATTCTTCCAGCTTCTTTGCAAGCTTCGGTGCGGTATTCTTCACTTTCTTCTTCACTGCCAGAACATCTTCTTTGTATAGATCTGCGCTGTACATTGTCCTTGCACGCTCCACCAGATTATGTGCTTCATCGATCAGAAACAGATACTCTCCCGAATTGCCTTCTCCAAAAAAGCGGCGCAGATATGCATTCGGATCAAATGCATAATTATAGTCACAGATAATCGCATCCACCCAGTTTGATACATCCAGACTCATCTCATAAGGACAGACATTCCATTTTTTCGCCTGCTCTTCCAGAATCTCTCTGCTCATCTCATCGGAAGTTGTCAGAAGTTCATATACTGCATCATTTACCCGGTCAAAATGTCCTTTGGCGTATGGACATGCATCCGGATTGCACACAGTCTCTTCACAAAAACAGGTCTTCTCCTTCGCTGTAAGCACCAGCACTTTCATCCGCAATGCCTGCTCCTTTAACGTATCAAATGCCTGCCATGCAACCGTTCTTGTGATCGTCTTTGCTGTCAGATAGAAAATCTTCTCTCCCAGTCCTTCTCCAACTGCCTTCACCGCCGGAAACACCGTTGCCATTGTCTTGCCGACTCCTGTCGGCGCCTGAATGAAGAGTTTCTTCTTCCTTGCGATCGTCCGGTAAACCGATGCCGCAAGGTTCTTCTGTCCTTCCCGGTAAGCAAATGGAAATTCAATTCCCTTAATAGAAGTGTTTCTCTTTTGCTTCCATCGCACCTGGTATCTTGCCCATTTTTCATATTGCCCGGCTACATCCAGAAACCATCTTTTCAGATCTTCATACGCATATACACTCTGAAAGCGCCGGATATCTTCTGTCTCCAGATTGCAATAAGTCATCTGCACTCCGATCTCATCCAGATTCTTCTGTGTGGCATAAATGTATGCATAACACTTTGCCTGCGCCAGATGAACAGAAACCGGTTCCTCAATCTGCTCCAGATCACGCATAACTCCTTTGATCTCATCAATCACTATACCGGATGCATTCTCGATAATTCCATCCGCACGTCCATCTATTACCAGCTTGAATCCATTACACGGAATCTCAATCTTAAGTGGAACTTCTGCATGGTAATCTGCCCCCATTCTTCTCTGGATCTTCCGGTGCATCTTGCCACCAAGGAGCATGGCATCTTTGTCCGTTCCCGCCACCCGGTTATCAATATCTCCGCTTCTTAAAATAAATTCTACCAGATTCCGGACAGAGATATGCACCTGTTCCTCTGCCACTTCCATGTTCTTATCCATCTCTTACTCCATAATACTACTCTACTTATGATGATTAAAATTGCCCCCGGATTTTGTTATACAAAACCCAGAGGCTCTCTTACAACATTTCACTCTTACAGCATCTCAATAAATGCAGTGATTCTTGTGTTAAGCTGTCCAATATCTGCTTGTGAATAATCTGTCTCTACATTGATATATGGAATATGCTTCTCTTCGTTTACAAATCTGCGTACAGATAATGTCTCGACATTGTATGTATGACATGCCTGCAAAGTCATCTCTACAACACCGTCCACCTGATATTCGTCGATCAGTCTGCCTAATAGCTCAAAACGGTTCGGGTTCGGAGTCATAACCGAACATCCGATATTCAGATATCTTCTTGCAATTGCATCATACACATCCGGATTGTTCTCGTCTACCAGCTTGTCAATGGATTTTGCACCGGAACAGTTCTCATATGTAACAACGATTCCGCCGTTATCTTCCACTGCACGGATGACCTTCTCCGTTGCTCCTCCGATCGGACATCCTGTGATCAGAATTCGCGGTTTCTTCTCCTGCATCTTACCTTCGGCATACTCTTTCTCAATCTTATCTACAAGTGCATTTACCTCACCAGGAATCTGTTTGCGATCAAATTTAAATGTACTTCCGTATAAAACTTTGAATAAATCATAGCCGGAAATCGGCGCCGGATCATGGCGCATAACCTCATAAAGCTTCTTCAAAGATCTTCTCGCTTCATTATTTACTTTAACTGCTTCTCTGATCTGTTCTTCTGTAATCTCTACATCAAACTTTTTCTCCAGATATTCTTTGAAACGGATGATCTCTTTCTTCCAGAGTTTTAAAGAATCTTCACTCTGCGAATTAGGAAGCTCCATTACGAATGTATCCTTAAACTTGGACATTAATTCGTACATCTTCTTCTTTCCATCACAGGTTGTCTCTCCGACTACAACATCGGAAAAATAAAAAAACGGACATTTGTCTGTCTTCGCAAATCCGTAGCTGGATTTGATCAGCGGACATAAGTTCTTTGGAAGATCCTTTTCCGCTTCTGCAATTGTCTCATCCGATGTAGAACAAAGACTGACTGTTGCAGCTCCCATTGCCATTGCAATCTCCTGCGGAAAATAAGTACAATAAGATCCTACTACCGGTATCCCCTGATCTTTTAACTGTTTTACTGCAAGGAAAGAGTTCTTTCTCTGTTCTGCAAATTCTTCAAAAACCTCCGGCAGTTCTTTAATTACTTCCATGGTTATTCTCCTCTTTGACATTTACAATTTATTTACAGCATCGGTCAAATAATCATTGCTGATCTCGTAGAAACGCTCTTCTTCTACTGCTTCTGCCAGTCCTGCATCGATCGGCATCTTTCCAATTACCGGAATATCCAGTTCTTTTGCCGTCTCATCTACATGGCTCTCACCAAATACAGAAATCTTCTTTCCGCAGTCCGGACAGACAAGATAACTGTAATTTTCTACAATTCCAAGCACCGGAATATCCATCTGACATGCCATATTGTATGCTTTCTTAACGATCATCTGTACCAGATCCTGTGGAGATGTTACAATCACGATTCCATCAACCGGCAATGACTGGAATACTGTAAGCGGAACGTCACCGGTTCCCGGTGGCATATCTACAAAGAGATAATCCAGTTCTCCCCACATAACATCTGTCCAGAACTGTGTTACAACATTTGCAATGACCGGACCTCTCCATATAACCGGATCGGATTCATTCGGCAAAAGTAAATTGACAGACATGATCTTTGTTCCGTCTTTTGCCTCTTCCGGAATGATTCCTTCTTCTGTTCCCATTGCCTGTTTGTGGATTCCATACATCTTCGGAATAGATGGACCTGTAATGTCCGCATCCATGATTCCGACATTAAATCCTTGTTCTCTCATAATACGAGCAAGAGAGGCTGTTACCATAGATTTGCCAACCCCGCCTTTTCCACTTACAACTGCAATTACTTTATTCACATGTGAATGTGGATTTGCCGGTTTCAAAAGGCTCTGCGGTTTGCTTCCGCAGGAATCTGCATGTGCGCATCCGGCACAATCTGACGGCTTACATCCATTTTGTTCTTCTGCCATTCTAACTGTCCTCTTTTCTTGATACTTTTTATTTCACTGCTCTGTGAAACAGCTCTTTCTTATTCTTCTACTGCTGCGATCAGTTCTACTTCGCATTTGACATTCTTCGGAAGTGTCTTTACAGCAACACAGCTTCTTGCCGGTTTAGATGTAAAATATTTTGCATATACTTCGTTAAATGCTGCGAAATCATTCATATCTGCAAGGAAGCATGTTGTCTTAACTACTTTGTCAAAAGATGTTCCTGCTGCTTCCAGAACTGCTGCCAGGTTCTTGCATACCTGTTCTGTCTGCTCTTCGATTGTCTCCGCTTCTACTGCATCTACAGCCGGATTGATTGGAATCTGACCTGCAGAGTAAAACATTCCTCCATGAACATATCCCTGTGAATAAGGTCCTAATGCTTTTGGTGCTTTTTCTGTTGCTACTACTTTCATAATTAGTTCTCCTTTGCTTTTTCTAATATTTTCTGTGCAATACACACATCAAAAAGTCCCATACCTACGGATTTAAAATAGGTGGTCTTTTTTGGGTCGGTAATTTCCTGCGGATTTCCTGCCAGATAATCACTCATTAAAATTGTCTGCTCTTCTTTCAGACGTCCATCTTTTATCGGCTGACTTAAGTCTCCACTCTCTTCGCATGCATATGGGAGCTCAATGTAGACTTCATTTGTCAAATCCCAGATCGCATCCGGAATCTCACGCATCTCAGGCGTGTAAGAACCGATTGCAATGATACATTTTCCTTCTAACAAATCCTTGTCATCCGGTAATACCGGCTGCGTGGAAGGTGTTGTTGTACAAATGATCTCACTGTTTTTAACCATCTCCTCCGCTGTCTTACATTGTACTACCTTTACATCCGGGTTATCAATAGCTTTTTCCAGTCTTGCCAGATAATCTGTCAGATCTCTGTCACTGTGATTATACACATAAACCGTATCAATCGGTCTTGCCACACATGCATACAATGCCTGATAGAATCCCTGTACACCGGCTCCTGCGATTCCGACTGTATGACAGTCTTTTCTGGATAAATGCCGGATGCCGACACCTCCGACTGCTCCTGTTCTCCATGCAGTTACCCTCTGGCCGTCCATTACTGCCAGCGGTTTCCCTGTCTTATAATCATTCAGATACATGATTCCATCGATAGATGGCAAACCAAGTTCTGCGTTATCTGGAAAAATACTTAAAATTTTTGTTCCAATAACTTCCTTCGTATAACATGGCATATACATCATTGTCTTGTTCGCATCTTCTACACACGGACGCGGCGGCATATAATAATCACCTGCTTTAAAAATCTTATAGGCTTCTTCAATCTGATCCATCATCTCATTTCTGTCGATCAGCTTATCAATCTGTTCACTGTCTAAAACTATCATACTACTTCTCCTTCCAATTCTTCTCTTTCTCTTGTGACATCTTTCAACCACTTATAGCTTAAATACCGCTTAATCGTAATCGGTATCTTGATCAATTCATCACTCATCAATATCATATAAACAACCGGAACACCGGCATGGAAGATAAATGCTGCTGCCGCTCCCAATAAGATTGAGCAGCCCCACATCGTTGATACATCCATGATCATTCCAAATTTGGTATCTCCTCCTGACCGGAAAATTCCGATCACCATTGTCGTATTAAATGCCTGCGCCACAGTAAAATACGACATGACAAAAAACATAAAGCTTAAATAACTTCCCGCCTGTGCCGTAAGTGCCAAATTCGCTCTTGCAAGCGGTGCCGCCAGTAGGATCAGAAGTCCTCCAAGTCCTCCGAGCAACAGGCTCAACCAGATAAAGCGGACTGCGTACGCTTTCGCATGTTCCATCTTCTTCTCACCAATTGTCTTGCCTAGATAAATAGCCGCTGCATTTGAAATACCAAAAGCTACAACCGTTGCAAGCTGTCTTGCCACCTGTGCCACAGAATTAGCCGCAACTGCCGCGCTTCCAAGATGACCGATCACTGCTGTATTCGCAGAGCTTCCAAGTCCCCACATTAATTCGTTTAATACAACCGGAAGTGCATAAACAAGAAAGTCTTTCCACAAAACCGGATCAATGTGCAGCATATCCTGCAACCGGATCCGTACGATTTTATTTTTCAAGAATGCATAGAACAGTACCATAATCGTCTCGGCACCTCTTGCACACAATGTTCCGATTGCCGCACCCGCAATGCCTAGTTTCGGAAATCCAAACATCCCAAAGATTAACACAGCATTGATAATAATATTCAGACCCAGCGACACTGCATAGATAAATGTTGCTATGACAACCTTCTCCATACTGCGGATAATATTCAGATATACCTGTGTTACTGCCATAAATATGTAAGAAAGTGCCACGATTCTTAAATATTTCACACCTTCTGCTATGACAACCGGATCAGAAGTATAGATCCGCATCAGCAGCCCCGGTATGCCAAGTGCCGCCACTGCAAATACAACCGCCGTTGTCAGTCCGGTACGAAGCCCGATACCAAGTATCTTTTCTATCGTTCTTGTGTCTTTCTTTCCCCAATACTGTGCGGTCAGCACCGTTGCTCCGGATGTCGTACCATAGAAAATCAGTGTCATAATAAACTGCACCTGTCCAGCAAGTGATGCTCCTGACAGTACCTTTTCTCCGACTTTTCCAAGCATGATCACATCCGTTGCCGTCACACCGACATTAATCAGATTCTGTAATGCCATCGGGATTACCAGTGCAAATACGCTCTTATAAAAAAGTTTCCAGTCGATATTTAAGTTCTTCGTCTTATTCATGATTTGCTGCTTTGTAGATCTCGTACATATCCTGCTTCTTCAGTTTCTTAAAGCTTCCAAGTTCTACAGTATCTCCTTTTGTCGCACTATCTGCCATCTGCATAAGAACATCATCTTCCAGTACGCCGGTCTTCATCTGTCCAATACATACTGGCATCTCGATTCGTTCAAAGAACTTCTCTGTCTCTTCAATCGCTGCCAGTGCAGCCTTTATATCATCCACTTCTTCAATCCCCCAGACTTTTCTTCCGAAATGTGCAAATCTTGGGATGTCAATCTGGTAAACATACCGTGCCCAGCTTCCCCATACTGCGGAAAGTGTTGCTCCGTGTGCTTCATCAAACATGCCACCGATCTCATGCCCCAGCTTGTGACATGCAAAATCTTTTGGTCTTCCAAGTCCTGTCATATTATTATGCGAAATGCTTCCGCACCACATGATTTCACTTAATGCATCATAATTCTGCTGGTCTTCATATGCTTTTAATCCATTGCGGATCACTGTGCGGAGAACACCTTCTGCAATCTCATCTGTCAGTTCATTACCATCTACCGGTGTGAAATAACGCTCCATTGTATGCATCATAATATCTACAATTCCACATGTAAGCTGATACTTCGGCAACGTATACATCAGTTCCGGATTCATCATTGCAAACTTCGGACGCACAAGATCACTGTGTGCACCTGCTTTCTTTCCGGTCTCCTCATTTGTCAATACAGCAGAATCACTCATCTCACTTCCTGCTGCCGCAATCGTAAGTACAACTCCAACCGGAAGTGCCTTCTCAATTGGAATTTTACCACTCCAGAATTCTTCCAGATCTGTTCCCGGTTTTGCTGCTGCGATTGCAATTGCTTTAGCAGTATCAATACAGCTTCCTCCTCCAACTGCCATAACCAGATCAGCGCCAGAATTGATTGCCTTTTTCACGCCTTCTTTTGCAAGGGACATTCTTGGATTCGGCTTCACGCCTCCAAGTTCTTCCACTTCGATTCCTTCTGCTTTTAAAACCGCTTCAACCCGTCCGAGCAGCCCACTTCGAACGACACTTCCACCACCATAAACAAGCAGAACTTTCTTTGCCTGCCATTCCTTTGCAAGTGTTCCTGCTTTCAGCTCTGCCTCTTTGCCAAACACAATCTTCGTTGGCATATATTGTTCAAAACTATGCATGATTTTTCTCCTTTCCGTTTCCAAATCCGTATCTTTTATTATAACGGATAAGTCTTGTTCCGTCCACCACTTACATGCCGAATCATTCCCTGTTAAGAAATAAGCAATTTTAAAAAAACAGAAAGAGAATATGCATCGATATATCTCTATATCCGATTCACATTCTCTTTCTGTTCATTATTCATCTATGGCTAATAAATCTCTTCTAATCCTCAAAAGCTTCTTTCACTTTATCCATAAAGCCTTTTTTCTTCTTTCCGCCTTTTGCAGAATCCTTTGGTTCGGATGATTCCGGTGTATGCAAAGTATTGCCGGAAAGCTCATCGAACTTGCGGAGTGCTTCTTTCGCTTCTGCACTTAAATGTTCCGGTGTCTGGATCACCAGTGTTACATAATGATCGCCACGGATGCTTGCACTTCGGATAGAAGGAACTCCCTTGCCTTTGAGACGTACTTTTGTACCGGTCTTGGTTCCCGGTTTTACAGTGTAGATCACATCTCCGTCTACGGTCTTGATCTTCACATCTGCACCAAGTGCTGCCTGTGCGAATGAAATCGGTACCGTAGAAAAAATATGCATATCCTGCCGCTGGAAGATCGGATGTCTGGATACAACCACTTCTACCAGAAGATCTCCTCTTGGTCCGCCGTTCACGCCCGGTTCTCCTTTTTCACGGATTCTTACACTCTGTCCATTGTCAATACCTGCCGGAATGGATACAGATATTTTCTTTCTGTTGGAAACATAACCGGTTCCACCGCAGCCTGAACACTTCTCACGGATGATTTTACCGGTTCCGTGACAGTCCGGACAGGTCTGTACATTCTGTACTGTTCCGAAGAAGGACTGTTGTGTATAAACAACCTGACCTTTTCCTCCACATTTTGAACATGTCTCCGGGGATGTTCCCGGTTTTGCACCTGTTCCATTACATTTCGGACATGAATCTTTTAATACAACATCCAACTCTTTTTCACAGCCAAACACTGCTTCTTCAAATGTAATTCTGACACTCTTGCGGATGTTTGCACCTTTCATAGGTCCCTGACTGGCACGACCGCCTCTTCGGCCGCCTCCAAACAGATCACCAAACATATCTCCGAAAATGTCACTGAAATCTGCGCCGTTAAAATCAAATCCGCCGAATCCACCGGCTCCGCCTGCGCCACCTTCAAAGGCTGCATGACCGTACTGGTCGTACTGACGACGTTTGTCTGCATCGCTCAGTACCGCATAGGCTTCCGATGCTTCTTTGAATTTCTTTTCCGCCTCTGCATCACCAGGATTCATATCAGGATGGTATTTTTTAGCGACTTTTCTGTATGCTTTTTTAATTGTGGCTTCATCTGCATCTCTGCTTACGCCAAGCACTTCATAATAATCTCTCTTTGATTCTGCCATCTCTTATCCCTTTCCACTGTAAATCTAATCTGCCTTTCCTGTATCTGTAAGCACCTGCCACTGACAGCTTCTTACGGATACTGTGAAACAGAAAGAAGTTCTGTGTGCCCGGCTTACACCGGACACACAGAACAACCTATCTTACCAGGTCTTATACTTCTTTATAATCTCCGTCTACTACGTCGTCTCCCTGGAATCCTTCCGGTGCCGGACCTGCTCCCTGTGCACCTGTTCCCATGTTCGGATCAGCTCCCTGTGCGCCAGCTGCAGCTCCTGCCTGCTCATACATCTTTGTGAAGAGTTTCTGAGCACTCTCTGTCAGTTTTTCTTTTGCTGCTTTAATCTCAGCGATCTGAGCATCTGTCATCTCTTCTGTATTTGCCTTCTCAAGCAGATCTTTCAGTGCTTTGCAGTCAGCTTCTACTGCTGCTTTGTCAGCTGCATCCAGTTTGTCTCCAGCTTCAGACAATGCTTTCTCTGTCTGGAATACGAATGCATCTGCTTCGTTCTTTGTATCGATTCCTTCTTTACGTTTCTTATCCTGTGCTTCAAATGCAGCAGCTTCTTTTACAGCTTTATCAATATCTTCATCAGACATGTTAGATCCTGCTGTGATTGTGATATGCTGCTCTTTTCCTGTTCCAAGATCTTTTGCAGATACATTTACGATACCATTTGCATCGATATCGAATGTAACTTCGATCTGCGGTACTCCACGCGGAGCCGGTGCGATTCCATCCAGTCTGAACTGTCCGAGGGACTTGTTGTCTTTAGCAAACTGTCTCTCACCCTGTACAACGTTGATATCAACGGCTGTCTGGTTATCTGCTGCTGTAGAGAAGATCTGGCTCTTCTTTGTCGGGATTGTTGTATTTCTCTCGATCAGTCTTGTGGCTACACCACCCATTGTCTCGATAGACAGTGACAGTGGAGTTACATCCAGGAGAAGGATGTCGCCTGCGCCTGTATCTCCTGCAAGTTTACCACCCTGAACAGAAGCACCAAGTGCTACACACTCATCTGGGTTCAGAGATTTGCTAGGCTCTTTACCTGTCAGACGTTTTACTTCTTCCTGTACAGCCGGGATACGTGTAGATCCACCAACCAGCAGTACCTGACCAAGCTCAGAAGCTGTGATACCAGCATCAGATAATGCTCTCTGAACCGGCTCAGATGTCTTCATCACAAGGTCGTGTGTCAGTTCATCAAATTTAGCTCTTGTGAGGTTCATATCAAAATGTTTTGGTCCCTCTGCTGTAGCTGTGATGAATGGCAGGTTGATATTTGTGGTTGTTGCAGAAGAAAGTTCTTTCTTCGCTTTCTCAGCTGCTTCTTTTAATCTCTGCAGTGCCATCTTATCTGTAGATAAGTCTACACCTTCCTGTTTCTTGAATTCGGCGATCATGTAATCTGTGATCTTCTGGTCAAAGTCATCTCCACCAAGTCTGTTGTTACCTGCTGTAGATAATACCTCGATAACACCGTCACCAATCTCGATTACGGATACATCGAATGTACCACCACCAAGGTCATATACCATAATCTTCTGTTCATTCTCATTGTCAAGTCCGTAAGCAAGTGCTGCTGCCGTAGGCTCGTTGATGATACGTTTTACATCAAGTCCTGCGATCTTACCGGCATCTTTTGTAGCCTGACGCTGAGCATCGTTGAAGTAAGCAGGTACTGTGATAACAGCTTCTGTTACTTTTTCTCCAAGATATCCTTCTGCATCTGCTTTTAATTTCTGAAGGATCATTGCTGAAATCTCCTGCGGAGAATATTTCTTCTCATCTACAGTTACTTTATAATCAGATCCCATCTCTCTCTTGATAGAAGAGATTGTTCTCTCTGCGTTTGTAACTGCCTGACGTTTTGCAGGTTCACCTACAAGACGCTCTCCTGTTTTTGTAAATGCTACTACTGACGGTGTAGTTCTTGCACCTTCTGTGTTAGCGATAACTGTTGGCTGTCCACCTTCCATTACGGCTACACAGCTGTTTGTTGTACCTAAGTCAATACCAATGATTTTACCCATAATAATTGTCCTCCTGTTCTATTTCTAAATAAATTCTAATTTGCTACTTTTACCATACTGTGTCTCACTACAGAGTCACGATACATATAACCTTTTTGGAATTCTTCGGCAATGATATTCTCACCGAGATTCTCATCTTCCACATGCATAACCGCATTGTGAAGATTCGGGTCAAATTCCTGACCTACCGCTTCGATAGGTTTCACCTCGATTCCTTCCAGTGTTGTCATCAGTTGTTTGTAAACCTTCTCCATTCCCTGGATAAATGGATCCTCTTTGTCTTCTTCCTTCACTGCATCCAGACCTCTTTCGAAATTGTCTACAACCGGAAGAATCTTCTCTATGATATCTTTCGCACCAACTTCGTACATTTGGGATTTCTCCTTCTCTGTACGTTTGCGGAAGTTATCAAACTCTGCCATCTGACGAGTGAGTCTGTCAGTCAGTTCCTCAATCTTCTCGTCTTTTTTATCTTTCTTATCCTTCTTGCCAAATAACTTCTTGCCGGATTTCTTCTCTTCTGTATCGGATTCTTTGCTGTCCTCTTTCTCTGCTTCCTTCGCTTCGTCTTCGGCTGCCTCTTCTTTAGTGGCTTCAGCTGTCTTCTTTGCTTCCTCCACAGCTTCCTTTACCATCTCTTCCTGGCTCTTTTCTTTGTTATCTTCCAAGGGTACTTCCACCTTTCTTATTCATTCTTATGAAACATCTGATCCAGTTCTGTCTGGAGACGCTTCATAGATTTTAAAACATGCTCATAATCCATCCGCTTCGGTCCGATAATGCCTATCGTTCCCTTCATGCCCTCGCCTAATTCATAGGTTGCGGTCACGACACTGCAGTCCTTCATGTTCTGTACCGGTGCTTCATCACCGATATAAACCTGGATTCCTGTATTCTCTTCATGAGAAAGTGTCTGGGTTACAAGCTCTGTAAGCTGTTGTTTTTCTTCAAATGCACTGATGATATCCTGAGCGCTCTGCTTATCGCTGAGCTCCGGATATTTGAAAATGTTCGTCGCACCACTTGTATAGATCTGCATATCTTCATCGACCTGTATCGTATCTGCGACTGCATCCAGTACGTTGCCAATCACCACGCTGTGAATACCTGCCTGCTCTTTGAGTCTTGCGATCAGTCCTAAATTGATCTCCTCAATGGACATACCATTGAGTGTTGTATTCAAAAGCATATTCAGCTTCAGCAGGTTCTCATTGCTGAGCGGTTCTTCCAGATGAATGAGCTTGTTCTTAATCACATTGCCGCCGAGAACAATTACCGCGATCACCTGTTCTTCATCCACCATAGACAACTGGAGGAACTTGATCTTATTGGAATTGTTCATCGGAGTGGAAACCATCGTTGCGTAATTCGTATTGTTCGCTAAAACTTTGGCTGCCTGTTTCAGAAGCTGATCCATCTTATCTGCTTTCTGAAGCATCTGATCCTGCATATCATTCAGTTCCTGCTCCTTCTCCTGCATCAGCATATCTACATATAATCTGTAGCCTTTATCCGAAGGAATACGACCTGCCGATGTATGTGGCTGTATGATATAACCAAGTTCTTCCAGATCCGCCATCTCATTACGAATCGTTGCTGAACTTAAATTCAAATCCGTATATTTGGAAATAGTTCTCGATCCGACCGGCTCGCCACTCTCTAGATAAGTCTGTATAATCGCATGTAAAATCTTAAGCTTACGATCACTCAGTCCATGTTCTTCTAACATCAGCTCTCCTCCTTTCGGATTTTTCTTTGTTAGCACTCATTAAAAAGGAGTGCTAACATCTTTCGACTATTAATGTAGCACTCCTTTTTCTGTTTGTCAACAGTATTTATTATTTTTTTAGATTCTTTTCAAACGCTTTAAAACAGTCTAGCTCAGTTCTACTTTTGCAGCCTCTTCCGGTTTGAAATCATTTGCCAAATCATAGATATTATGTCCTGTAGACTCACTTAATACACGTCCCTCTAATGAATAGCAGCGGATAAATCTTTTACCATCTACACTTGACCAGTGTTCTACATCCCAGCTCATGTATCCGTCTTCATCAGATTTCTTCTCTTTCAGATAAAGATCTACCTGACGGCCGTCTTTCATAAGCTGAACCAGTCCGTCTGTTCCATTTACTTCTACTTCTGCTTTGTTTACTGTGTCAAAAATTTTCATTTTGCATTCCTCCTGCGTGGTTATATATTTCCTCTATTATAGCCTTTTTCTATGTAAAACACAACCGAACATCCCCTATCCTTCAAACATTTTCCGCAGATCTCTTCTTTTCTCCACCTCAAGTTTTGAAAATATGCGAGTAATTACATTTTTCACATAACCATAAGAATAATGATATTCCGCCGCGATCTCCCGGTTGTCCATCCCTTTTGCAACTGCCTGCGCAATCTTCCACTCGATTGGGCTTAACACTTCCTGCATCTTTTTATACGTTTCATTCTCCTTTATTTCTTCCGTTCGTTCTTCTCTGGCCCGTCCTTCTTCATATTGTAAATGGCGTTCCACTCTTGCAAGCAGTACTTCTTTCACAAATGGTTTCACAATATAATCTACCGCGCCGGATTTTAATCCTCGCACTTCATAATCTGCATCGGAAAATCCGGTCAGGAAAATAATCGGCACACTGCCTGCCGCCGGAATCTTCTTCATCTCATTTAGTGTCTCATATCCATCCATTCCAGACATAGCAATATCCAGAAGGATCAGATCCGGGATCACGCCTTTTTCCAGAAGTGCAATCGCCTGGCTCCCGGCTTTGGCTACACTGACACTGTAAAATTCTGACAGAATCTCTTCTGCTGTCTTTAATAAAATCAGATCGTCATCCACGATCAATACATGTTTTTTCTCCATCAGTGTTCCTCCTTCCACTTTCTGAAAATACTCTCTGCTTCTTCAAAATCCAGCTCGCGGATTTTCTGTCCGATCTGTTCCAACAGCTTTCTTCTCTCCGGATCATTTTCTGTGTCCAGCAGCTTTTGATTCCAGGTGGAAGCTTCCTTCCCCTGATAACGCATCAATGCTTCCCGTAATGCTTTTTCATAGGTTTCTTTCAGGTTTATATCTGCTATGGTACTCTCTGCTTCTTCGTTTTCTCTCTGCGGTATGAGCTGCACTATTTCTTTCCGGAACTGTCTGGCTCCTTTTACCGTTCTCTCCCATTCCAGATAAAGAAGCGGCATTGCATATTTGAAATAATCCGCATCCATTTCTTTGCCATGCACTTCCATCGCCTGTGCCAGCTCTGAGAGTTCTCCTGCGCCAATTGCTTTTGCATTGCTTTTCAGTGTATGCATTTCACCGGTCAGTGCCATCAGGATCTCAGTCCTTTTCTTTTCTGTATCTGCATATTCCAGTGCTTTTTCCATTTTCTCCATCTGCCTGCGATTCGGTTCATAATAATCTGTAAAAAATTCTATCAATTTTGCATATTGATATATATTTCCATCCAGTAAATGCAGTCCTTTTTCCATCTGGATCTCACAGACTTGCAGCTGTGCTTTCAGCCGGTTGTAATCTTTTCCTGATATTTTCCATTCTTTTCGGCTGCTTTTTGTAACCAGTATATCCGGCAGATAAGCCAGAAGCAGCTCTTCCATTCTCTCCCAGCGAATCGGTTTTGATAAATAAGCGGCAAATCCTTCTTTTTCAAACATCTGCTGGATTCCACTTGTAACATCTGCCGTCAGTGCGATCACCGGAACACGGATTTCCATCTCCTTCATACGCCGAAATGTTTCCAGCCCATCCATTTCCGGCATCATATAATCAAGAAATATCATATGATAATTTCCTTTTCTGACTTTCTCGATACATTCCAAGCCACTCACTGCTGTATCTGTGCGGATCTTGGTATGTTTTAACAGTGAACAAATCACTCGCAGGTTCTCTTCCCTGTCATCCACAATAAGAACCTTTGCATCCGGTGCAACAAAAGTGCGCGCATGCTTTTCTTCTATTTCTTTCCTTGGATGCCATTCTCCGGATTTTTGTTTTCCTGCCTCTTCCAGAGGAAATGTTACCGTAAATCTGCTCCCTGTCCCGACTTCACTTTGTACTTCAACCTTTCCATCCATCTCCCGGCAGAGTTCTCTGACAATTGCCAGCCCCAGACCGCTTCCTTCAATATTTCTGTATTTTTTCACATCCACTCTGGTAAATGCATCAAATAACGTATTCATTGCTTCTTTCTCTATGCCATATCCGGTATCTTTCACAGAAAAACGGATCTTTTCGCCACATCTTTCCACCTGGAATACAATAGAACCGTTCTCCGTGTATTTCACAGCGTTACTGATCAGATTCAGCATAATCTGTTTCATATGTAAAGCATCCCCGTTTATATATTCCGGCAGCGTTTCATCTATTTTCACCTGAAACTCCAGATTTTTATTTTCCGCCTGTCCGGATCCTAACAGCCAGATTTCCTGTACAAGTGCCGAAATAGAAAATGGTTCTTTTGTAATCTTTATTTTTCCGGATTCAATTTGGGAAATATCCAGCACGTTATTGATCAATGATAACAGATAATTTCCGGATTTTTCAATTCCCTGTGCGTATTGCCTGATATCCTCCGAATCACATTCCCTGAGTATCATTTCATTCATTCCAAGCATCACATTGATCGGTGTCCGTATTTCATGACTCATATTTGCAAGGAAAACACTTTTCGCCTGATTTGCTTTCATAGCTTCTTCTCTCGCTTCTGTCAGATAGATCTGCTGCCTGTTATACAGACGGAAATGCAGGTAAGTAACTGTACCGATAGCAAGACTCGATACTGCAACGCCTACGATGGTATCAATAACGATCTCTTTCTCCGACAGAAACCAGATAACCGTCTGCGGGTATGCATAGGCAATTCCTATTGTTGCAATATAGATTATCAGTTCAATCAATACACAGCAGATCATCTGCAAACGTTCCAGCATAAATACAGTAAATAAAATTCCAAAGACATAAAAACATGGCATGCCACTTTTGTAACCGCCGCCTTTAAAAAACAGAATTGGAAACAGGATCATGAAGATCGCTATAATTGTTATAAAATAACAGAACTGATAATTTCGGCTTTTATATGCATAATATAAAAGTGAAAAAGATAAGACCGCTGTCACCCCATTGGTAAATAACAACACCGGATTTCCACTGTTCATATAAGAAAAAATACCATTCATCACACTGATCAGTACTCCCACGATCGCCAGTATATTAAACAGCCTTACACGAAACGGAAGCGCTGTATCTAAAAACAGTGATTCCAAAATATGCTGCATTTTCTTGTCTTTTCGTTCCTTCATGCGACAATCCTCCAATTTGTTCTGTTTTCAGTATAAAATACTCCCTCTGAAATCATAGTGTCTTCCGGTCACATTTCTTTTAACCAGAATTCATTCTTCCGGCAGTCCAGTATGCCTGTTTTTTTTAATTTACCAAGTTCCGCAGACATGGCACTTCTCTCCACGCAGAGATAATCGGCAAGTTCCTGTCTGTCGAAAGGAATCGTAAAATGCATACTCTGTGCCTTCTTTGCACAATCCGAAAGATACGATAACAGTTTTTCTTTTGTACTCCGTCTGGAAATATGGCTGATTTTTTCATTCAATGCAACATTTTTTATTGCCATGATCCGGACAAGGTTGCTGATGAGCCGCTGGTGAAATGTACACGACATCGGACATGTCTCGATCACTTTATTCATATTAATAAGAAGTATTCTGCAATCTGTCACCGCCATTACACTGACCGGACTCTTCTTAATTCCCGCGCAGGAAAATGCAGCCCCGTATAACTGTCCCGTTTTTACATGCTCCAGAATATTACGGTTGCCAAACACATCCTCTTCGGCAACCTGCACCATCCCTTCCAATACTAATCCCGCACCTGCAGATGATTCTTCTTCCGTAAGGATCATCTCTCCTTTTCTGTAACTTTTTTCTCTTCCATCCAGACATTTTAACATTTCTGTCAGATTTTCCTCCCGGATTCCTCCAAATAATGGAATTTCATTTATTTTCATAAAAAATCTCCTTTTGTTGGAAATACAACATCTTTTTTATTTTTATTGTAGTAGACTAAGCAAGACAAAACAAGTAAACCATTTAATTTTTATTATATGAAAAGGAGAATTTTACATGATCAGAAAAATTATTCAAATAGACGAAGAAAAATGTAACGGATGCGGTGCCTGTGCAAACGCATGCCATGAAGGTGCAATCCAGATGATCGATGGGAAAGCACGGCTGATTCGTGACGATTATTGTGACGGACTGGGCGATTGCCTTCCTGCCTGTCCGACCGATGCCATCCATTTTATAGAAAGAGAAGCTGCAGCATATGACGATGATGCTGTGAAAGAACATTTGAAGAAAAAAGGCGGCGACGCGCTTAAAAGACACCTGGATGCAAAAGAGGCTCATAAACATGACACTCCTGTCGAAAAATCTTCCCACAAAGAGAAACCATCTACTTTCACAGGCTGTCCGGGACAGCGCATCCGCTCCATCATGCACCGTAATGAAGAATCAGCTACCTCTGCTGATAATGGAACGGCTCCGGTAAGCCAGCTCAGCCAGTGGCCTGTACAGATCAAGCTTGCTCCGATCAATGCTCCTTATTTTGACGGTGCAAACCTGCTGATCGCAGCCGACTGTACTGCATACGCTTACGCTGATTTCCACAACCGTTTCATCCGCAACCGCATTACTCTCATCGGATGTCCGAAGCTGGATGCTGTCGATTACACTGAAAAACTGACCTCGATCATTGCCGGAAACGACATCAAGAGCGTTACCATTGTCCGCATGGAAGTGCCTTGCTGCGGCGGTCTGGAGTATGCCGCAAAAGAAGCTTTAAAAGCAAGCGGGAAATTCATTCCCTGGCAGGTTGTCACTGTAAATATTGACGGTTCTTTACAGAAATAATTAAAAAGGGACAGGGGGATTTTAATTTGGGACGGGGATTTTCCAGAAAATCCCCGTCCCAAATTTATTCGCGAATATATTTCATCCACGCCTGTATGTCTTTTTCATGTCCATTATCACTTGGCACATAAAACTTCTCATCTTTAATCTCATCCGGCAGATACTGCTGTTTCACATAATGTTTCGGATAATCGTGTGCATATTTGTAACCAACGCCATGTCCTAAATTTACAGAACCCTTGTAATGCGCATCCTGTAAATAAGAAGGAACTGTTGTCTTCTTCTGTTTCACATTATCCATTGCTGCAAATACCGCATTGCATGCGGAATTGCTCTTTGGAGCAGTAGCTACATACAAAACCGCCTGTGATAAAATAATCTGTGCTTCCGGCATACCGATCCGTTCTACTGCCTGTGCGGCAGACACGGCTACGGTCAGAGCCATCGGATCTGCATTTCCGACATCTTCTGACGCGCAGATCATAATTCGTCTTGCGATAAATTTGATGTCCTCTCCGGCATATAACATCTTCGCCAGATAATAGACTGCCGCATCTGGATCAGATCCTCTCATACTCTTAATGAACGCCGAGATTGTATCATAATGATTATCTCCCGTCTTATCATATTGCACGACTCGTTTCTGGATACACTCGGATGCCACATCCAGTGTAATGTGTATTTTCCCGTCTTCTTCACTTCGTTCGGTGGTCAGAATACCAAGTTCTATCGCATTAAGTGCACTTCTTGCATCTCCTCCGGCTATATCAGCAAGGAAATCCAGCGCATCTTCATCAATCTCTGCGCGGTAGCTGCCCATTCCTTTTTCCACATCATAGACTGCTCTCTGCAATAATTTCTTAATGTCTTCTTTTTTCAGCGGTTTCAGTTCGAAAATACTGGAGCGGGAGATCAACGCACCATTTACTTCAAAGTATGGATTCTCCGTTGTCGCACCGACCAGGATGATCGTACCGTCTTCCACAAACGGGAGCAGATAATCCTGCTGCCCCTTATTAAAACGGTGGATCTCATCTACGAAAAGGATCGTCTTCTTCTGATACATTCCCAGCAGTTCTTTTGCCTTCTGCACCACTGTTTCCATATCTTTCTTACCGGCAACGGTTGCATTGATCTGCGTAAATTCTGCACTTGTCGTATTGGCAATGACTTTTGCCAGTGTTGTCTTACCGGTTCCCGGCGGTCCATAAAAAATGACGGAACTTAATTTATCCGCCTTGATCGCCCGGTATAGAAGTTTGTCTTTTCCTATAATATGCTCCTGCCCGACAACTTCTTCCAACGTCGTTGGTCTGAGTCTGGATGCGAGCGGTGCTTCCTTATCCATATTTTTCTCTCTGACATAATCAAATAAGTCCATTCTTTATCGCCTCTCTATCTTATGTTTCTATCTATACATCCTGTACAGATTAACATTTCCTATTTATACTTTCTACTTCCTGTACGGATTAACTTTTTGTACTTTCTGCTTTCTATACAGTTAAAAGCTTTTCCGTTGATTAATCAATAATCAGTTCTTCTGCCGTTACAAAAGCAAATCCTCTGTCCCTGAGCTGATCAATAATCCGAAACGCAGCTTTCACAGAGGAATCATAGCAGTCATGCAATAAGATAATATCATTTTCCTTTGTCTGCGTCACTACTTTCCGCACAATTTCATCCACATTTTTCGTCGTCCAGTCGAGTGGATCTACTGTCCATAGCACCGGCATCACTTCCAGTTCCGTCTCCATCTCTTTCTTCCATGCCCCAAACGGTGGTCGCATATAAGCCACATGTTCACCTGTGATCTTACTGATCGTCTGATCTGTCTGCTCTACTTCCTGCCTCGCCTTATCTTCCGGCAGTGATGTCAGCTCGACATGATGATAGGTATGATTCCCGATCAGATGTCCTTCTTTTTTCATCCGCTTTACAATTTCCGGATAGCGCTTCACATTTTCCCCAATCAGGAAAAATGTTGCCTTAACTTTCCTCTTTTTCAGACCATCCAGCAGTTTTTTTGTGTATTTTCCACTTGGTCCATCGTCAAATGTAATTGCCACTTTCTTCGCTTCGTTATCTTTTCTTACATAATCACTCATCTGCTGTCCATCTTCCAATTGTAACTTTCCATCTACCGAAACTGATTTTTTGCCGGCCTGCATCTTCCCGTCTGCCAGAACAGATTTATCACTGTTTTGTATGAGTCTGTCTTCCGGATGTGGTTCTTTCGCCACCGGACGCAGAGAAATTCCAAGTGCCAGACAAAGTCCCATCATATACAACAAAGCACACATCACTTTGATTTCTTTCTTCTCTCTTTTCTTCATGTTCTCCCATACCATTTGATTTGCACTTTGTAAAAATATATGTATCTGCCCAAAATCCTATGCGGCAGATTTAATGCTTGACAACCTATGTCCCCACTGCAATACCCTGTATGTATTACTTCGTGTTATGTTGTATCGTGCTGTTTTCTACTATGATGTCCGAATCAAAAGATACCATACGAATGTACTGTACTTCATACTCCCGCAATTCTGTCCCGTATTCACATATCATAAAACTTACGCTCCACTTTTATGCTCATATCAGAGACAAAGAAAAAGTATGTTATCATATTATATATTGTTAATTCCATCTGCAAATGCTATAATTAAGTTTACGTGTGCATTTACATGTTTTTATTCTAAAGGAGGATTTTTATGGTACAAACAAAACAAAAAACAACACCTGTCCATGAAAATAAAATGGGAACCATGCCGGTTCCAAAATTGCTTATCTCAATGTCACTGCCGATGATGTTATCCATGCTCGTCCAGGCATTGTATAATATTGTAGACAGCATGTTCGTAGCCAAACTAAGTGAAGACGCACTAACTGCCGTATCACTCGCTTTCCCGATCCAGACGCTGATGATCGCTGTCGCGTCTGGAACCGGCGTTGGTATCAACGCACTTCTGTCCCGTAATCTTGGTGAAAAAGATTATAAAGGTGCCAATCGTGCTGCAAAAAATGGTATTTTCCTTGCTGTTTTAAGTTTTATCATATTTGCAATTATCGGCGGCATCGGTTCTCATTTTTTCTTTTCTGTCCAGACAAAGAATCCTGAGATCGTTGCTTACGGTACAGAATATTTAAGCATTATCACAATCTGTTCTTTCGGAATTTTCATGCAGATTACCTTCGAACGTCTTCTGCAGTCTACCGGAAAAACAATTTACAACATGATCACACAGGGAACCGGAGCGATCATCAATATTATTCTTGATCCGATTATGATCTTCGGTCTGTTCGGATTTCCACGACTGGAAGTTGCCGGAGCTGCACTTGCCACCATTACCGGACAGATTGTTGGTGTTATTTTAGCAGCATTTTTTAATCATACGAAAAATCATGAAATTGATATTAATATGAAAGGTTTTCGCCCTCACGGACGCACGATCGCCACTATTTACAAAGTAGGTGTTCCATCGATCATCATGCAGGCAATCACTTCCGTCATGACATTCGGTATGAATAAAATCCTGCTAATGTTCTCTTCAACTGCAACTGCTGTATTTGGTGTCTACTTTAAATTACAGAGCTTTATCTTCATGCCGGTATTTGGATTGAACAATGGTATGATTCCGATCGTTGCTTATAATTATGGTTCCAGAAATAAACACCGTATTATACAGACAGCTAAATTCAGTGTCGCGATTGCAGTGACGATTATGATGATCGGTCTTGTATTATTCCAGACCTGTCCTCGTTTCTTCCTGTTCACACTGTTTGATGCATCAGACCAGATGCTTGCTATCGGCGTACCGGCACTTCGGATCATCAGCTTAAGTTTCCTGTTCGCCGGATATAACATCATTGTCGGTTCTGTATTCCAGGCTTTGGGAAATGGGGTCTACAGCCTGATCGTTTCTCTGGCAAGACAGCTTTTTGCGATTCTACCGATTGCTTATATTTTCGCAATCCTGTTTGGACTGCATGCTGTCTGGTGGGCAATTCCTATCGCTGAGATTGTCTCACTCATCACGTCAACGATTCTGTTAAAAAGAATTTACCGTCTGAAAATCGCACCTCTTTAAAAGAGGTGCTTTCTTTTTTCCTTATACGGATACTTTTGTGCATGAATTGTTTTTCTTACAGTTCATTATCAAATAACTTGACATTATACTACAAAGAGTGATACGGTTACTGTGATATTTTTCAAAAAATTCAATAACGAGGTGTAAACAATGCAGGAATTAAAGCCAATCAAAGAAGGTAAAGTACGTGAGATTTATGACAATGGAGACAGTCTGATCATGGTTGCTACAGACCGCATCAGTTGTTTCGATGTGATTTTACACAATGAGGTTACAAAGAAAGGATCTGTTCTCACACAGATGTCCAAATTCTGGTTTGATATGACAGAAGATATTCTTCCAAACCACATGATCTCAGTTGACGTAAATGATATGCCGGAATTTTTCCAGAATGAGAAATATGCCGGTAAATCCATGATGTGCAAGAAGCTTCACATGCTTCCGATTGAATGTATCGTCCGCGGATATATCACAGGAAGTGGCTGGGCAAGCTATCAGGAGAATGGAACTGTTTGCGGAATCAAGCTGCCGGAAGGATTAAAAGAATCCGACAAACTGCCGGAACCAATCTACACTCCGTCTACCAAGGCTGAAATCGGTGATCACGACGAGAATATTTCTTTTGAACAAAGTATTGCTCACCTGGAAAAATATTTCCCAGGAAAAGGTCGTGAATATGCCGAACTGCTTCGTGACAGCACTATCGCGTTATATAAAAAATGTGCAGAATATGCATTAAGTAAAGGAATCATCATTGCAGATACCAAATTTGAATTTGGTCTTGACGAGAATGGTAATCTTGTTATCGGTGATGAGATGCTCACACCGGACAGCTCCCGCTTCTGGCCTGCAGACGGTTATGAGCCGGGACATGGACAGCCGTCCTTCGACAAACAGTTTGCCCGTGACTGGCTGAAAGCAAATCCGGACAACGACTGGACACTCCCTCAGGAGATCGTTGACAAAACGATTGAGAAATATCTGCAGGCATACAAGATGCTCACAGGTGAAGACCTTGCTTAATTTTAGAAGCATTCATAAAAACAGATCCCTCTGATAGAAGGATCTGTTTTTATTATATTATTTTATTCTATTTTTTCTTCTTCACACTATAGCCAAATGTTCCAAGCTTCTTTCCCAGCGAATAATACTCTCCATGGGAATATGTCAGCAGTCTGCTGGAGGCAAGATCAAATTTTCCATTCTCCTGCATATATCTGTCATCTACCTGAACAGCCTGTACTTTCGCCGTGAACATGTGATGTGAACCGAGTTCCAGTATCCGATCCACCTTGCACTCAATATTCACCGGGCTTTCTTTGATACACGGTGAATATTGTAATGTCTCGCTTTTGCCACGGGTAAGTCCCATCTCTTTCCATTTATCTACATCCCTGCCGGAACGAACACCACACCAGTCTGTTGCCTTTGCCAGTTCCTCCGTCGTCAGATTTACAACAAATTCTCCGCTTTCTTTAATCATATGATAAGAATAGCGCTCCGGACGCACGGATATATAGAGCATAGCCGGATTCGTACAGATTGTTCCCGTCCATGCAACGGTAATAATATTGTCTTCTCCGTTCTTATCTGCTGTACTAACCATAACTGCCGGAAGCGGGTAAACCATATTGCCCGGTTTCCATATCTGTTTTGCCATCTTCTCCTCCTGTATCAGATCCTTTTTATATATCTTATTGTTGTAATGTCTCCACCAGTGCCGGGATCAGCTGTTTCTTTCTGGAAACAACTCCCGGAAGGATAATATCCTGTGTATCCTCCGGCAGATCAAATGCTGCTGTAATATGTGCTTTTGCATTTGCTCCACAACAGAGTAATTCTGTTGACTCATTCAAAATATCTGTCAGCATATAGTAGATCATATGGAGATTCTGCTTCTCCAGCACCTGTTCCAGATGCGGTTCCAGCACTTCTTTGATTTCCTTAAGTTCTTCTCCGCTCATGGAATTGATCTGTCCGACACCAAATACGACGTCATTTACCGTAAACTGTTTGAAATCCTGGAAGCAGATTTCTTCCGGCGTCTTGCCTTTCATGCTGCTACCTGCATTAAACATTTCTTTCGCAAGCTCTTCCATATCGACTCCGGCGATCTTTGCAAGCTTCGCTGCCGCTTTCTCATCAATGGATGTGCAAGTCGGTGAACGGAACAGCAATGTATCGGAAATAATCGCTGAACAGAGAAGACCTGCAATCTTCGGTGAAATGGAGATTTCTTCCTCTCTGTACATCTGATAAACGATCGTCGCCGTACAACCTACCGGCTGATTCCGGAAAAATACCGGTCCTGTTGTCTCAATATTGCCCAGTCTGTGATGATCAATGATCTCTACAATCTCTGCTTCTTCCAGCCCATCTACAGCCTGTGACTTCTCATTGTGATCTACAAGGATCACTTTCTTCTTGCTTGCATCCATAAAACGACGTCTGGAAATGAATCCACGGAATCTACCATGTCTGTCAAGGATCGGAAAATCACGGAATTTTGTCTTCGTCATAACTTCCTTAATCTCATCTACATAATCATTCATATGAAATGCAACCAGAGGTCCTTTACTCATAAAAAACTTCACCGGTATACTCTGATTGATCAGACGGGCTGTTGTAAATGTATCATGCGGTGTACTGATAATCACAATACTCTGTTCTTCTGCTCTGCGGAGCATCTCCGAAGAAACTTTCGCGTTCTGGCATACAACAATACAGCTCGCATCAATATTGATCGCACACTCCTGTGCTTCATCACGGTTTCCAAGGATTACCAGATCATCCCGTTCGATAAACTCCTTCATCAAATTCGGATCCGATGCTCCGATCGTTACTTTTCCTTTGGTAAAATGTCCATGTTCATTTCCCGTAAGTAATGTACCATCCAATGTACGGATAATATTCCTATACTGCGTCCTTGCTCTTGCCAAAATGTTACTGTCATAAACATCCATATAAGATGTCGCAATATCTCCGGTAGAGATCACTCCTACCAGTTCGTCTTCCTTCAATACCGGAACCGTCTTGATATTATTTTCTTTCATCTTTGCCCATGTATCTTTGATTGAAACATTCGGTGCAACCCCTTCAATCTTATGAATATCAAGATCTTTCGCCTGTAACTTGACATTTTTCAAAAGATCCGGCGCTTTCACATTAAATTTAGACAATATATACTGTGTTTCTTCGTTCACCTGACCTGCACGTTTTGCAACATACTCATCCCCTGTCAGTTTCTTTTTCAACTCTGCATATGCAATTGCGGAACAAATGGAATCGGTATCCGGATTCTTATGTCCGACCACATACACTTTTCCAGTCTTTTTTCCCATCTATCTCTCTCCAAACTTTCGTTAATATTATATTTTATGATATTTTTAGCGCATTCCTTGCTTCTTTTTATATCATATATTTTTCATAAGTTCACTAGTTAGATTGCCATTTTTTTTTCGTTTCGTCAACTATTTCTTGCATACAGACGCAAAATCCTTGCACATTTTTTGAAACAACGGTCATTTTTATGTTATACTGTATACAGTTTCTATCGCCATATAGAAAAAACGTTTATCAAAATCATGTCAGGAAGGAACAAAAAAACTATGAGTGAAGAATTAATGAAAGAAGACAACAACTTAACAATGGCAGATCTGGAAGATCATTTTGACGATGCCAATCCTTGGAATGTCGTAAAAAGATATCTCGAGAAGAAAACTATACTACCTGTTAAGATTGAGGGGATCGTCAACGGTGGAGCAATTGCTATGGTAGAAGGACTGCGCGGATTCATTCCGGCTTCCAGATTATCTTTATCTTACATTGAAGATCTGGAATCTTATCTTCTGAAAGATATTGAAGTCCAAGTCATTGACGTTGACCAGGCTGAAAATAAATTAGTCCTCTCTGCCCGCGAACTTCTGAAAGAAAAAGAACGCAAAGCAAAAGAAGAAAAGATTTCAAATCTGCAGGTTGGCGCTGTTATGACAGGTACCGTAGACAGTTTACAGACTTACGGTGCATTTATCCAGCTTGAGGACGGTCTTTCCGGACTGGTTCACATTTCTCAGATCAGTCAGAAACGTATCAAATCTCCAAAAGATGTCCTGAATGTCGGGGATGAAGTTCAGGTCAAAGTAATCGGTATCAAAGATGGTAAGATCAGTCTCAGCATGAAAGCGCTGGAAGAAGTTGAAGAAGAGCCAGTTGAAAAGGTCGAGATTCCAAAAGCGGAAGAGATTGGAACAAGCCTTGGAGATCTCTTCAAGAATATCCAGTTATAATCTCATCTCCACGCTCTTTAATGAAATTCAGTTTCCTATTACAATCGAATAGACTGACTCATTATATAAGGTACAAAAAAGGTTTCGCTCACAGCCGTGAATGAAACCTTTTTTATTATATTTCTCTATGTGTTTATTCCATCTCATCGAGATTTTTAAGCCATCCGGCTACGCACGCATCACTTGGCATTCTCCAGTCACCTCTCGGTGATAATGCAACCGTACCAACTTTCGGTCCGTCTGGCAGGCAAGAACGCTTGAACTGCTGTGCAAAGAATCTCCAGCAGAAGGTACGAAGCCATTTATAAATCGTCTCATTATCATACTCTCCTGCAAAGGCTTCTTTGGCGATCCTGTAGATTTTTGACGGTTCGTATCCGAACCGGAGCATATAATAAAGATAGAAATCATGCAGTTCGTATGGACCTACCAGGTCTTCTGTTTTCTGTGAAATCTCGCCGTCTTTTGGTGGCAGAAGTTCCGGGCTTACCGGTGTGTCTAATACATCATACAGAATCTCTTTAAGTTCCTGATCCTCACAGGTATCTGCATAATAATGAACCAGATGACGAACTAACGTCTTTGGAACGGAAGCGTTGACACCATACATGGACATATGATCGCCATTATATGTTGCCCATCCAAGAGCAAGCTCCGACATATCTCCAGTTCCTATTACCATGCCTCCTGCCGCATTGGCAATATCCATCAACACCTGTGTACGCTCACGTGCCTGTGAATTCTCATAAGTAACACTGTGATCCTTCGGATCATGTCCGATATCTTTAAAATGCTGTTCTACCGAAGCTGCGATCGGTACTTCCTTAAGTGTCGCTCCAAGCTTCTTCGACATCTTACATGCATTCTGATAAGTCCTGTCTGTTGTACCAAAGCATGGCATTGTAACCGCTGTAATTCCACTTCTGTCCATGCCAAGTGCATCAAATGCCTTCGCTGTCACAAGAAGTGCCAGTGTCGAATCCAATCCTCCGGAAATACCTACTACTGCACTCTTTGCATGTGTATGTGCCAGGCGTTTCTTAAGTCCCATCGCCTGAATGGTAAGGATTTCTTCACATCTTCTGGCTCTCTCGCCCTCTTCTCCCGGCACAAACGGTCTGGAATAAAATGTTCTCGTAAGCTTTGTCTCCTGTATCTTCATATCAAACGGAACACGCATAAGCTTTCTGTCTTCCACAAGCTGGAATGTCGTATTCTTCCGTCTCTCACTGAGCAGACGTTTTATATCTATCTCTGTATAAATAACATTATTTACAAAACGTTGTCCCATTGCAAGAGTTGTTCCGTTCTCAGCGATAATATTATGTCCGCCAAACACAACATCTGTCGTAGATTCACCTTCTCCGGCATTGGCATAAATATAACCGCACAAAAGTCTTGCAGACTGCCCCTCGATCAGATTCTTTCTGTATGTTGCCTTTCCGATCGTCTCATCACTTGCTGAGCAATTCACGATCAGGACGGCACCTTCTCTTGCTGCCTGGATACTTGGCGGAACCGTACTCCATACATCCTCACAGATCTCTGCAGCAATCACAAGCGACTGCATCTCTTCTGCCACAAAAAGGATCTGTGGTCCAAACGGAATCATCTTACCGTCAAAAGAAATCATTCTTGCTTCCTTCGGACCCGCGCAGAACTGGCGCATCTCATAAAATTCACCGTAATTCGGCAGAAATGTCTTCGTCGTAAATCCAAGAATATGTCCATGGTTCACTACCGCCGCAACATTATACAACTCACCGTCTACAGCTAACGGCATTCCGATAAAGAATATACCATCCTTATTACCGGTATGTGTCGCAATCTTCTGCAATCCTTTCTTTGCATTTTCCAGCAACAGATCCTGTGTAAATAAATCTCCACACGTATATCCGGTAATACATAATTCCGGAAATACAACTACTTTTGCTTCCTCTTCTGCTGTCTCATCGATCAGCCGACAGATCTGCTCTGTATTATACTCTACATCTGCAACCCGGATATCCGGTGTCGCTGCTGCAACTTTCACGAATCCATGTTTCATTTTCTTTCGCCTGCCTTTACTTACTTCTCTTTAAAATATTTTTCAGTTCCTCTACACTGTAATGATAAGCGGTATTACAGAAATGACATTTGACTTCAATTGGTTTGCCATCATTGATCATTTCCTGAATATCTTTTTTACCTACACTTGCCACAGCCTGCTCCACACGCTCCTTGGAACAGTTGCAATAAAATCGTGTCGGCATTGTATCCGTAATTTCCAGACCGACATTGCCAAGCAGTTCTTCTAACAGCTGTTCCGGAGTATAGCCTTTGTCCAGAAGTTCTGTCACGGAAGTCACATGTTTTAAGTTCTCTTCAATCTGGCTTATTGTTGCATCCTCTGCAAATGGCATCATCTGGATAATAAATCCACCTGCAGTCTTAACTGTATTGTCCTTTTCCATCAATACTCCCAGACCTACTGAAGACGGTACCTGTTCCGAATTTGCAAAATAATAAGTCAGATCTTCTGCGATCTCACTGCTCACCAGAATCGTCTGTCCGGAGTATGGTTCTTTCAGTCCCATGTCTTTAATAACCTGCAAAAGTCCGATACCTACTGCTCCGCCAACATCCAGTTTACCATTCTTTGGTGGAAGCATCACATCCGGATTCTCAACATATCCCTTTACATCTCCCTTGCTGTCTGCTGTTACGGTAATCCCACCGATTGGTCCATCTCCGCGTACCTGTAATGTCAGCATGTCTGTCTCATTCTTCATCATACTTCCCATCATCGTACCTGCTGTCAGCAGACGTCCAAGCGCTGCTGTCGCAACCGGGCTTGTTCCATGGTGCTGTCTGGCTTCTTCTACTGTCTCTCTCGTAATTGCAGCAAAAGCACGTACCTGTCCGTTTGCTGCTGTTGCTCTTACAATATAATCTTTCATACTTAACATCCTTTTCTAATCTTATCTTCTAAACTTATCTTCTCGTTTGATTTTCTTATTATCCTCTGACATTCCACATTCATAGAATCATCTTACCATCTTCTGACATTCCTGTGCTACAACACAGATCCTCTGGCTTGTATAAAGCGGTGCATCCTGTGTATATGCATCATAAGCGCCCAGATATGACAGTCCTGCTTTTTCAAGCAGTGTCTTTATCTTCTCCAGTGTATATGCTTTCTGGTAATGTACTTCCTGATATTTGCGATACAATTCCGGATCCTCTGCACTTCTTACAAATAAAGACAGTTCATATTCATTAATCCGGTCTTCCTCATCATAATAATTATCCCAGATAAAACTGCATTCATCCCGGTCTTCTGCAAATACATTATCCGCAAGGATCTTCTGATATTTGTATTCTGTATTAAAATCAAACACGAAAATTCCGCCTGGATCGAGATAATTATTTACCAGCCGGAAAACTTCTTCCAGTTCGCTCTCTTCTGTAATATAGTTCACACTGTCACATACACTCACAACTGCGCGGACCGTTCCATATAATTCAAACTCACGCATATCCTGCAACAGATAAAGGATATCTTTTCCACTTTCTACTCTTTTATCCAGCGCAATTTCCAACATATCTTCGGAATTATCCACACCGATCATATCATATCCTCTGTCATTCAGGATCTCAGTCATTGTTCCGGTCCCACATCCCAGTTCCAGTACCAGTCCGTCTTTAATCCCATATTGTTCTAATACCTTCAGCAAATATTCTGCCCATTCTTCGTATGGAACATTATCCATGAATGTATCATAAACTTCTGCAAAATTCGTATATGCCTTCATTGATGCGCTCCTTTCTTCTGTCACAAGCTTTCCATATTATAACATAAGCATTAAACTTTTCAAATAGTTACTGCCAAAAGAAATGCTCACCACAACTGCTGTGATGAGCATTTTCTATTATACATGTTCATATATATTACAATCCAGACTCTTTAAGGTCTGCGTACATACCACATTCCGGACTGTACACTGGATACCTTAACAACGTCTCCTGTATGCGGTGCATGGATCATCTGTCCTCCACCAATATAAATTCCTACATGGCCGGAACGTACACATACGTCTCCCGGCTTTGGATTGCTTACACGTGGCCATCCTGCAAATGTACCTGATGTACCGATACGTGCATACCGTCCTGTCAGACAATAACTTACGAAACCGGAGCAGTCAAATGTGTTCGGTCCGCACGCGCCCCATACATATGGGCACCCAAGCTTTCCGTACGCACGGCTTACAACTGCGCTTCCTGAAGAATAATGTCCACCGCTGTTACCACCGCTATTATTACCACTGTTATTGCTTCCGCCATTATTGTTGCTTCCGCCATTATTGTTGCTTCCACCGTTATTCTTGTTGCCACTGTTGCTGTTTCCGCTATTGCCGCTTCCACCGTTGTTCTTATTACCGCTGTTACTGTTATTATTGCTTGTATTGTTCTTGTTGCTGCCGCTTGTCTTCTGAGCCGCTGCTGCTGCAGCTGCTTCCTGACGCTGTTTTGCTTCGGCTGCTTTCGCTGCCGCTTCAGCCGCTTTCTGAATCTCGGAATCCAAATCTGCAACTTCTGACTTCTTGGAAGTCAGCACTTTATCAAGATCATCCTGTTTTGTTTCGAACTGTGTCTGCTTCTTCTCCAGACTCTTCTGTTCTTTCTCAAGGTTCGTCTTCAGAGTTGCAACTTTCTTCTTTGTAGCAACATACTCAGCCAGTTTCTTTCTGTCATAATTATGTACATTCGTAACATACTCGGCTTTGTTTACCATATCAGAGAAGTTCGTAGAGCTTACCAGTGTCTCGAAAAATGTACTGTCGCCCTCTTCATACATATACTTAATACGAAGCTTCATATCCTCGTACTGTTTCTTCTCATCTTTCTTAGCCTGCGTCAGATCCTTTGACGTTGTCTCGATCTTCTCACCTGTTACAACCAGCTCATCTTCCAGATTATTGATTTTCTCAATAATGCCTGTCAACTGTGTCTGCAATGAATCAACCTGTTTCTGTGCTGCCTTTTTATTCTGTTTTAAATCTTTTACCGAAGGTGCTGCCATTACAGGTGTCACGATCATCGAACTGGTCACTACAACTGATAATAGTTTCACTCCAAATTTTTTCATTATATCATCCTTTTTCTTTACATTTCTTTAATTCCAATTTGACATAGTATCACTATCTAGGGACGATTATACTCTATAAAAAACAATTTTGCAATAACTTTTAATAATTTTGTAACATTTACCAGAACTCTTATCTGAAAAGAAGATCGAATACACTCCTACTGGATATTCAGATTTGTATATCCCATCAGGCTCTTATCAACAGCCTCAGCCACTTCTCTTCCTTCACGGATCGCCCATACGACAAGTGATTGTCCGCGGTGCATATCGCCTGCTGTAAATACATGTTCTGCACTGGTCTTATATTCTCCCGGATTCGTACTTACATTCGTTCTCGCATTTACTTCTACGCCAAATGCTTTCGTAATATAAGATTCACTTCCCAGAAATCCTGCTGCGATCAGCACCAGATCGGTCTCCACCTCATATTCGCTGCCTGGTATTTCCACCATCATACGTCTTCCGGTTTTTGCATCCTGTTTTGATTCAAGCTTTACCAGAATTGCCTTGCAGACACGTCCGTTTTTATCTTTGACAAATTCTTTTACGGTTGTCTGGTATACTCGCGGATCCTGTCCGAATACTGCTGCAGCCTCCTGCTGCCCATAATCGGTCTTGCAGACTCTCGGCCACTCCGGCCACGGATTCATCTCTGTTCTCTGATCCGGTGCTTTCGGCATCATTTCCAGTTGTAAAACAGATGCCGCACCATGGCGCATGGATGTTCCAACGCAGTCATTTCCGGTATCTCCACCGCCGATAACCATAACTTTTCTTCCTTTGGCTGAAATATAAGTGTCTTCTTTTAATTCATGTTCAGGATTTGCCCAGAGTGCTTTCGTCGTAGATTTAAGAAAATCCACTGCAAAATAAATACCATCGGCTTTTCTTCCCGGAACTTTGATATCTCTTGGGTTGGACGCACCACAGCATAAGATTACACGGTCAAACTCCTTCAATATAGAAGAAACCCGTTTATCTTTTCCGATATTGCAACTTGTCTGAAAAATCACACCTTCCTCTTCCATGATCTTTATCTTCCGATCGATAATCTGTTTTTCCAATTTCATATTCGGAATTCCATAGCGGAGAAGTCCTCCAACTTTGTCTTCCCTTTCAAAAACAGTGACATGATGTCCGCGACGGTTCAGAAGATCTGCTGCCGCCAGTCCGGACGGTCCGGAGCCAACAATTGCAACTTTTTTTCCGGTGCGTACTTTCACCGGTCTTGCATCCGCATATCCCATTTTATACGCATGTTCTATGATGCCATATTCATTAGATTTTGTCGCTACTGCGTCTCCGTTCAATCCACATGTGCAGGCTGCCTCGCAAAGCGCCGGACATACTCTTGATGTAAATTCCGGGAAATTATTTGTTTTCTTTAATCTATAGTACGCTTCTTCCCAGTTCCCGTGATACAAAAGATCGTTCCACTCCGGAATCAGATTATGTAACGGGCATCCACTCGCCATTCCCATGATCATCTGACCGAACTGACAGAATGGTACACCACAGGACATACATCTTGCTCCCTGAATTTTCTGTTCTTCTTCCGATAATGGTTTATAAAACTCTTTAAAATTCCGGATTCGCTCCTTTGGCGCCTCTGCTTTCTTATCCTGTCTGTCATATTCCATAAATCCTGTTGCTTTTCCCATTTTGTGCGCCTCCTTATCTTCCTTCTTTGATCATGTAAAAAGCTTCGATTTTTGCCTGTTCACTGCTCATTCCCTGCTCTTCTAACTGGAGGATCGTTGTCATCATCTTCTCATAGTCAGCAGGAATGATCTTTTTGAATTTTGGAAGATAATCTGTGAAATGTTCCAGAATTTTTTTACCAATTTCTGAATTCGTATAAGCAACATGTTCTTCAATCATTGTTTTCAGTTCTTCTACATCCATCTTTGCTGTAACATGTTCAATATTTACAAGCTGTTTATTTACACTCAGATAGAGGTCATTATCTTCGTCCAGCACATAAGCAACTCCGCCACTCATACCTGCCGCGAAGTTTTTACCGGTTTTCCCAAGAACTGCTACACGTCCTCCGGTCATATATTCACAGCCATGGTCGCCTACGCCTTCCACAACTGCTGTCGCACCAGAATTGCGGACTGCAAAACGCTCGCCTGCCATACCATTGATGTATGCTTTACCACTTGTGGCTCCGTAAAGTGCAACGTTTCCAATAATGATATTATCTTCGTGTTTGTATTTCACTCCTGTCGGCGGATATACGATCAGTTTACCGCCGGATAATCCTTTGCCAAAATAATCATTGCTGTCACCTGTAAGTTCCAGTGTCAGTCCTTTTGGAATAAATGCGCCAAAAGACTGACCGCCTGCGCCTTTGCACTTGATCACATAGCTGTCTTCATCCAGTCCTTCCGGATAACGTCTTGTAATCTCCGATCCGAAAATAGTACCAAATGTTCGATTGGTATTCGCAACGTCAATTTCGAGAACCCGTTTTTGTTTTTTCTCCAATGCCGGAAGTAATTCTTTTATAAGTACCTTCTCGTCCAGTGTTTTTTCCAGCTCAAAATTGAAAACTTTCTTTGGGTTAAAGGTCATTGGCACTGTCTTTTTATCATACGGATTATAAAGAATTTTACTTAAATCCAGGGTTTCTGCACGTTCAGACACCGGTACATCTTTTACTTTGAGGAGTTCTGTTCTTCCTACCAGTTCGTCAATCGAACGGACACCCAATTTTGCCATGTATTCCCTCAGATTCTGCGCCATAAAACGCATAAAGTTCACAACATATTCCGGTTTCCCGGTAAAACGTTTACGAAGCTCTGGATTCTGGGTTGCTACTCCTACCGGGCAGGTATCCAGATTGCAGACACGCATCATAACGCATCCCATTGTGACCAGCGGTGCTGTGGCAAATCCAAATTCTTCTGCCCCTAAAATAGCTGCGATTGCAACATCACGCCCACTCATTAATTTTCCATCTGTCTCGATCCGCACACGCTCTCTTAACCCATTGGCGATCAATGTCTGATGCGTTTCTGCAAGTCCCAGTTCCCACGGAAGTCCAGCATTATGAATCGAACTTCTTGGCGCCGCACCTGTTCCTCCGTCATATCCGGAGATCAGGATCAGACCTGCACCGGCTTTTGCAACACCGGCTGCGACTGTTCCAACACCGGCTTCGGATACAAGTTTTACTGAAATTCTTGCATCTTTATTTGCATTTTTACAATCGTAGATCAACTGTGCCAGATCTTCGATAGAATAAATATCATGATGTGGCGGTGGTGAAATCAGGCTTACCCCCGGCGTTGAATGTCTGGTCTTTGCGATCCACGGATATACTTTTCCTCCCGGAAGATGTCCACCTTCGCCCGGTTTTGCGCCCTGTGCCATTTTAATCTGGATTTCATTTGCGCTAACTAGATAACGGGATGTTACGCCAAATCTTCCAGACGCTACCTGCTTGATTGCAGAACAACGGTTTGTATCCAGACGTTCAATTTCTTCGCCACCTTCACCACTGTTTGATTTTCCATGGAGCTGATTCATAGCTATTGCCAATGTCTCATGCGCCTCTTTGGAAATAGAACCGTAAGACATTGCTCCTGTCTTAAATCTTGTTACGATATCATCTACGCTCTCAACTTCTTCAATCGGAACGCCTTCTTCCGGGTAATTGAAGTCGAGTTGTCCACGCAAATTGATCTTTTCTCCTTCTGCATTGACCATCTCCGTATATTTCCGGAACATTTCATAATCACCACGTCTGGTTGACTGTTGCAGCATGTGGATTGTCTGCGGATTGTACAGATGTTCTTCGCCACCGCTCTTGGATTTATGATGCCCGACACTATCCAGCGTCAGCTCCACTTCCAGTCCAAGCGGATCAAATGCACGGGAATGTCTCGCACTGTAATCTTCCGATATTTCTTCAATTCCGATTCCTCCGACACGGCTGACCGTATCTGTAAAATATTTATCAATAAAACACTCTTTCAAACCGATCGCTTCAAAGATTTTTGCACCCTGATAAGACTGAATGGTGGAAATTCCCATCTTGGAGGCAATCTTTACAATTCCGCTGATAACCGCATGGTTATAATCGTCAACTGCAGCATAATAATCTTTCTGCAACATATCAGTATCAATAAGCTGGCGTATTGTCTCATGTGCAAGATACGGATTGATCGCACATGCACCATAGCCAAGCAGTGTTGCAAAATGATGGACTTCTCTCGGTTCTCCTGTTTCCAGAATAATAGCCACGGAAGTTCTCTTCTTTGTCCGTACCAGATGCTGCTGAAGTCCTGACAATGCAAGAAGTGACGGCATTGCCACATGATATTCGTCCACACCACGGTCGGAAAGGATCAGAATATTGGTTCCTTCACGGATTGCACGGTCTACTTCGATAAATAAGTAATCCATCGCCTTTTCCAGACTGGAATTTTTATAATAAGTGATCGGGATCTCTGTAACCTGGAAACCTTCTGTTTTCATATTTTTAATTTTCAGCAGGTCTGTATCGGTAAGAATTGGATTATTTACCTTTAACATTTTACAGTTTTCTGCTTTTTCTTCCAACAAGTTGCCATCCTCACCAATATATACGGTTGTAGATGTTACGACTTCTTCACGGATTGCATCAATCGGTGGATTGGTAACCTGTGCAAATAACTGTTTGAAATATCCGAACAGATTCTGAGATTTCTGTGAAAGAACGGCAAGTGGGGCATCAATTCCCATGGCTCCAGTGCTTTCTGTTCCATTTTTCGCCATATTTAAAATAGAAGTCTTCACATCTTCATAAGAGTAACCGAATGCTTTCTGTAATCTTCCGAGTTCCTCCTCTGAATATGTCTCAATTTTCTGATTCGGTATTTTTAAATCTTTTAACTCGATCAAATTGCTGTCCAGCCATTCTCCATACGGCTGTCTTCTTGCATAAGATTCTTTCAGTTCATCGTCATCAATCACTTTACCTTTTATTGTATCCACAAGAAGCATCTTGCCCGGATGCAGACGCTCTTTAACAATGATCTTAGACGGATCAATATCAAGTACACCTACTTCAGAAGACAAGATCAACGTATCGTCTTCCGTAATATAATATCTGGAAGGACGTAATCCATTCCGGTCCAGTACTGCTCCCATGCAGTCACCGTCACTGAACAGAATAGATGCCGGTCCGTCCCATGGCTCCATCATTGTTGCATAATACTGATAGAAATCTTTTTTCTTCTGTGACAGATTTTTTGTATTTGCCCATGGCTCCGGAATCGCGATCATCACTGCCAGTGGCAGTTCCATTCCGCTCATTACCATAAATTCGATGGCATTATCAAGCATCGCAGAATCGGATCCGGATGTATTGATCGCCGGAAGAACTTTATGCAATTCTCCTTTCAGACACTCAGATTCCATATTTTCTTCTCTGGCACGCATCTTATCCGCATTACCACGAATTGTATTGATCTCTCCATTATGTACAATGAACCGGTTCGGATGTGCTCTCTCCCAGCTCGGATTTGTGTTTGTACTGAATCTGGAATGTACCAGTGCAATTGCAGATTCATAGTCTTTATCCTGCAGATCCGCAAAAAAAGAGCGAAGCTGTCCGACAAGGAACATACCCTTATACGCAATTGTCCTACTTGAAAGAGACGCTACATAAGTATCATCACTGCTCTGCTCAAAGACTCTTCTTACAACATACAAACGTCTGTCAAAATCAATTCCCTGCGCAATATGCTCCGGTCTTTCAATAAATCCCTGCATAATGCATGGCATACAAGCTGCTGCACGGCTTCCAAGTACTTCCTCTTTTACCGGTACCTGTCTCCATCCCAGGAAATTCATTCCTTCCTTTCTGACAATAACTTCAAAAATCTTCTTTGCCTGTTCTCTTTTCAGTTCATCCTGCGGGAAGAAAAACATTCCCACACCATAATCTCTCTCAGAACGTAAAAGGATGCCGAGAGGTTCACAGACTTTGGAGAAAAACTTATGTGAAATCTGTAATAGAATTCCAACTCCATCACCTGTTTTACCTTCGGCATCCTTGCCAGCTCTATGTTCTAAATTTTCTACAATCTTAAGTGCATCTGCTACCGTGTTATGGGATTTCCTGCCCTTGATATTAACGATTGCACCGATACCACAGTTATCATGTTCAAACTCTGTGCGATACAAACCGGTATGCAGATTCTGCTTCTGCTCATACATACCTTTTCTTTCCTTTCTTATTTTTGTCCTACTATACTACAATTTTTCCAGCTTGTAAACCTCTTTTTTTCTTAAATTGTCAGATATTCAGATAATTACTTGTATATATGTAAAAAATCCGACTTCTCTACTCTTGAGAAGTCAGATTTTCCTGATGCAAAGTCTGTTCCGGTTTGTTCGGATGATCCGGCTTTTCATCGATCCGCTGCATCCATACATACATACTGGAACCGATCGTTCCACATAAAACAGTAATAATGCCGATCCGCATCGGATTTCTTGCCATCCACTCAAACCAGTTGTAATGTGTTGCAAATACGGAAATCAGATTTGCAACCATATGTGCAAATATCGGTGCTTTCACAGAACCGTATTTTTCATACATATAAGCATATACCACTCCAAGGAAAAGTGCATATATCATCTGAACCATATTGCCATGCAACAGGCTGAAGATCACTGCTGAATACAATGCCGCAGATAAAAATCCGCTCCGCATACGCAGCCTCTGAAAAACGAGTCCACGAAATACCAGTTCCTCACAGATTGGAACTAATATGCCAAGTGATATGCCCTGTATCAGAAGCGGTGCGGAATAGAATCCCTGCATTACTGTCTGATACTCCTCGCTGACAGTTGTAATGTTGCCTATAATAAGCAAGTTGTTCACTCCTACGCATAATGTTGCACTTAAGAGCGCTACTGCACTGTATTTCCACAGCGGCGCTTTCTTATTCGGTGTAAATCCGGTAAGTTTCTCCCTGATCCTGTCTTTATGGAACATGACAAGCAACACCGGAATTGTTACAAATGCCGCCACACCTTCCACATAGGAAGAAAGCCTTGCCGCTTCCTTTGTCACCGCTTTTAAAATCTGTACATAATCCTTCTGATATATGTTTGCAATCTGCTGTGCATAATCTGTCATCTGTGCCGACAGTCCATAATGTCTGATCATATATGCTGCCCCAATCGCTGCCGATGCCACACCGGATACAGTCATACCGATCACTATTTTCACTACGATCGGTCCCCAGATATACCAGATCTGGTTCCCGTAACTGTTGCGATTCACCGGGGGTGTCTGTTGTCCGTTGTATTGATAATGATCCATAGTATTCCTCACTTTCTTCTGTCACTGTACTATTCTACTTCGAACACAACGAACATGCAATTAAAAAACTATTAAATATCTTTATATTTTATAATTCTCTTATAATCGTACTTTTACAACATCCACATCCAGATCCCACAGGAATTTGTCCAGATCCTTAAATGATAAAAATACTGTCGCTGTATTCTCCAGCGGATGGATTCCCATGCTTTTGCATTTACTGAGATCTTTATCAATGAAAAATTCTACTGCGTGATCGGTATCATTCATCAGTCCAAACGGTGTCACACTTCCCTGTTTTACTCCCAGATATTTTTCCAGACGTTCTTCGGATGCAAAACTTAAATTGCCTGCTCCGAGCTGTCTTCCAAGAGATTTTAAATCTACTTTCTTCTTCTCATCACAGGTAACAAGGAAATGTCTCTTTCCTTTAGAGTCTCTCAGAAAAAGATTCTTACATAAAGTTCCTTTTTCGGGAAGTCCTAGCCTATCCATATCTTCCATTGTATGCACCGGTTCATGTTCCACAACTTCGTATTTAATTTTCAATTTATCAAGCGCATCATATACGCGTTTTTTCTGGTCTTCCATATTAAAAGCCCCTTTCTTCTCTTTGCAATTTCAGACAGTCTGTCTGTATTTACAAATAAACTTTTTATTTATTATATGGTATTTATTTAACGAAGTAAAGCGAAAATTTCTTGCACTTCTCGCTTATACTCCTCTATTGTCTGTGTTTTCTTGATTTTTCTTATTTTTTCCAGATGATCTGGATAATACCGCATCAAGTAAGTCCAGATTTCTTTCATTTTAAATAATACATATATTTCTTTCGGACTTGCTTCTTCATAATGAATGCAGATATCTTCCAGAAATGCTGCCATACGCTCTTTTTCTATCGAAAAGCCACCATAGCTTTGTATTTTCTTTTCATTTTTTAATTTCTCTGCTTCCAGTTCCATCAAAAGTCCCGGATTAGCAATCATTCCTCGTCCGATCATCCAGCAGTCTGTCTGTGGAAATCTCTGCTGCATCTCCTGGATATTTTTTACAGTATTCAGTTCTCCGTTATAGCAAAGACTGTGTCTGCTATGTTCTTCAGCATATGCATACCAGGAAAGTCTTACCTCATGCATATAGTAATCCTTCTGTACTCGCGGATGAATGATCAACTCTTCCAGCGGATACTGATTATATATAGAAAGAATCCGTTCAAATTCTTCCGGTTCATCTCTTCCAAGCCTCGTTTTCACAGAGATTTTCACATCTTTTTCATTCGAAAATACGGTATCCAGAAATCGATCCAGCTCTTCCGTCTTTGCAAGGAATCCGGAGCCACGGTATTTTGATGCAACCGTCCTTGACGGACAGCCAAAATTCAGATTGATCTCTTCGTATCCATATCGTTTCAGTTTTTCAATCGTCTGTACACAGTCATTTCCATTGTTGCTTAAAATCTGTGGAACAACAAAAAGTCCTGCATTATGCGCAGGCAGAATCTCTTCCTGTTCTTTCAAATTCAGCCCGCGCTTACTATGCGGTACGAAGAAAGGTGTATAATATTTATCCATTTTTCGAAAATACTTATGATACGCGTTCCTGAAAATATAGGTCGTGATCCCCTCCATCGGGGCAAGGTAATACTTTGCCATCATGTTCTCCTTTTCATCTTTCAACATTCTAGCAAAGCTTTCTCACCACTGCAATGATTTTTATACACTAGCTGTTTTGAAATAATTTTCCGATTGATCTAAACTTTGATCTGTCCTGTTATTATCGTATGGCTCGGTGACTGGCTTGTTTAAATATTACGAACTAATCTCCCTGTTCTGTTTTTCTTTTCATTTTTTTCATTGTGTGCTATCATATCTGACGGAAATATAACAAAATCTAAAGGAGTATATCAAATGGAATTTTTAAAGAAAAATGCGAAAGGGATCTTATTATGTCTCTGCATCGCTATTCCTTGCTGGATACTGGGACAACATTTTCCAATTATCGGCGGACCGGTATTCGGTATTCTTGCCGGGATGATCCTGACATTATTTATCAAAGACAAATCTGCTTTCCAGAGCGGAATTACTTTTGTATCAAAGAAAGTATTACAGTATGCTGTCATCCTTCTTGGGTTCGGGCTGAACCTGACTGTTATTCTGGAAACCGGGAAGCAATCACTTCCGATCATTGTAACCACAATCGCAACTTCTCTGATTCTTGCCTATGTATTGCATAAAATCATGCATATTCCGGGCAACATCTCTACTCTGGTTGGCGTCGGATCTTCCATCTGTGGTGGTTCTGCAATTGCAGCTACAGCACCGGTCATTGATGCAGATGATGACGAAGTCGCACAGGCAATCTCTGTAATCTTCTTTTTCAATATGATTGCAGCTTTACTGTTTCCAACGCTGGGCGGAATTCTTGGCTTTTCCACAACAAGCGGCGAATCATTTGGAATCTTTGCCGGAACGGCTGTCAACGACACCTCTTCTGTAACAGCAACGGCATCTACATGGGATTCTCTGTACCACCTGGGTTCTGCGACACTGGATAAAGCCGTTACCGTTAAACTGACACGTACACTTGCGATCATTCCGATCACTCTGGCACTTGCATTCATCCGCACACGAAGTCAGAAAGCTGAAGGCAAAAAAATAGAGCTGAAAAAAATCTTTCCAATGTTCATTCTTTATTTTGTACTTGCTTCTGTCATTACAACAATTGCGACTTCCTGCGGTATCTCCGCAGATGTATTCACTCCACTGAAAACACTGAGTAAATTCTTTATCGTTCTAGCCATGAGTGCAGTCGGTCTGAATACAAATATTATCAAGCTCATCAAAACCGGTGGAAAACCACTTCTGCTCGGTTTCTGCTGCTGGATTGGAATTGCTCTTGCAAGTCTTGGCATGCAGCATATACTTGGAATCTGGTAGGATATCTCTGCTGTAATAACAAAGTTACTACAGCAAAACGGCAGTTTATGGAATCAGATCTTTGAAAACATCTCAATTATATCTATCCACGAACTGCCGTTTTATTTTTTACTATTATTATAATTATCACAATCTCTGGCAGAAACTATCTCTGGCAGATTCCTTAAATATCAATTATTTTAACAAATCTGCATCGTCAAAGTAATTGATATGCATTGCATCTTTCACATCATGCAGTGTCTGGGCTGCTTTTGCACGGGCAACTTCTGTTCCGGCTTTCAGAATATCATAAACATCTGTCTTTCTGCTTTCCCAGTCTTTTCTTCTTGCACGGATTGGCTCCAGTTCTGCCTGCATAACATTATTCAGGAATTTCTTAACTTTCACATCACCAAGACCACCACGCTGATAATGTGCCTTTAATTCATCCAGATTTGCATAATCCGGTAAAAATTCTGCGAAATACTCATCCTTACAGAATGCATCCAGATAAATAAATACCGGATTGCCTTCTACCTGTCCCGGATCTTCCACACGCAGATGATTCGGATCTGTAAACATGGACATAACTTTCTTCTTAATGTCTTCCGGCTCATCAGACAAATAAATGCAGTTTCCAAGAGACTTGCTCATCTTCGCTTTACCATCAATACCCGGCAAACGCAGACATGCTTTATTAGACGGAAGAATGATCTCAGGCTCTGTAAGTGTCTCGCCATATACACTGTTGAACTTGTGTACGATTTCCTTGCACTGTTCTAACATCGGAAGCTGGTCTTCTCCAACCGGAACGGCTGTTGCACGGAAAGCGGTAATATCTGCCGCCTGGCTGATCGGATAGCAAAAAAATCCAACCGGAATACTTGCTTCAAAATTACGTTGCTGGATCTCAGCTTTTACTGTAGGGTTTCTCTGTACACGGGATACAGTGACAAGATTCATATAATAAAATGTAAATTCTGTCAATTCCGGAACCATAGACTGAATGAAAATATTCGCTTTCTCCGGATCGATTCCGCAAGCAAGATAATCCAGCGCTACATTTATAATATTCTGACGTACCTTCTCCGGATGCTCTGCATTATCTGTCAGTGCCTGTGCATCCGCGATCATAATATAAATCTCGTCAAACTTACCGGAATTCTGCAGTTTTACACGCTCTTTCAGGGATCCTACATAATGTCCTACGTGAAGCCGACCGGTCGGACGGTCACCTGTTAAAATAATTTTGCTCATTCTTGTTCTCCTTACGCTATATCATTCACACATTTCCATACGGAAAGTGTATTTTTCTTAACCCTTTTATTATAAAGCGCGAACGACAGACCGTCAACAATACAGGCAACAAAAAAAGAAAAAGGCACTTACGCAGCGCCTCTTCCTTTTTTTTCACAGGCTTCTTCAAAAGCCTTTAATTTTCTCTTTGCATCTTCGCTCAGATTTTTCGGTACCTGGATTCGAACAGTTATATATTGATCTCCCCGTATATTTTTATCTTTCATAGATACGATTCCTTTTCCACGAAGTCTGATCTTCGTTCCAGACTGTGTACCCGGTGCGATTTTACACATAACCTTACCGGTCAGCGTCTGCACGATTGTTTCTCCTCCCAGCACAGCTGTTGTAAATGGAATCTGAACAGTACTGTATACGTCTTTTCCTTTACGTTCATATCCCGGTTTCATGCTGACAGTCACTTTCAAGAACAGATCACCGTCTTTTCCACCGCCATATCCCGGACTGCCTTTGCCACGAAGCCGGATGCTCTGTCCGGTATCAATTCCGGCAGGTATCTTCACTTTCAGAGACTTCCGTTCTCCGCTTCCATCTGTCACATGGATCAGTTTTTCACATCCGAAAGCCGCATCATCAAAGGAAACTGTAATATCCGCTTCCACATCTGCACCATCCTGTTGAAAACTCCTTCCATAATTTCTGTAGGAATTTCCGCCCTGGTGTCCTGTTTGTCTGCCGAAACCTCCAAATGAACTGTGTGCGCCGCCGAAACCATGAAACGCACCACCGAACATCTGCTTTAGGAAATCATCCATATCTCCATTTCCTTCGAAATGATATTCATGAAATGTACCATCCGGTCCTGCATAACGGTAAGTGCCGCCACCAGACGCACTACCATTTCCATAAGCACCGTCAGCTCCCATAGATCCGTCAAATGCTGCATGTCCATACTGGTCATACATTTTTCTTTTTTCTTTATCACTTAATATATTATATGCTTCGGTAGCTTCCTTAAATTTCTCCGCTGCCTGCTCATTTCCTGCATTCGTATCCGGGTGGTACTTTTTCGCCAGTTTACGGTAAGCTTTTTTTATTGTTCCGGTATCTGCATTACGCGCAACTCCAAGAACATCGTAATAATCTCTTTTCGCCGCCATAAAATCCCTCCCGTTTTTCTTTATTGCTGTTATTTACACCCCACACAGAGTGTATTGTAATCTTGTTTTAACATTTTATGAAAACCATCTATATGAAGATTACCCCGCGGGATCATGCCCGCGAGGTAATACGAATTTTACATTGCAGCTCTGTTGTTATCCCTCAATGCTGATATAATGTTTCTTCTCTTCTACCGGTTTTGCTTCCTCTTTTGGAACGCTGAAGGAAAGAATACCATTCTCATATTTCGGATGGATATCTTCTTCCGTTACATGTTTGCCTACATAAAAGCTTCTGCTCATGCTTCCTGCATAACGTTCTTTTCTGATGTAAGTTCCATCCTTCTTCTCTTCATCCTTATCCAGTCCTTTAGCTGCGCTGACTGTTAAAACTCCTTCTTTCAGTTCCATCTGAATCTCATCTTTCTTAAATCCAGGAAGATCAATATCTACTTCATAACCCTCTTTGGTATCTTTTACGTCTGTCTTCATTAAGTTCTTTGCATGTTTACCATAGAGTTCTTTCTCTACATCCGGGAATTTCGGGAATGTAAAATCATTCATAAAATCATCAAATAAGTTTTCTCCAAAAATACTAGGCATCATCATAAGTCATATCTCCTTCCAATACTTTATAAATATTATTAAGCACATATGAAATATTCGTCTGGAATATCTGATGTGTTGTTATCTGGAACATCCAGGATTCCGGATTTCTAAGAAGTTCTTTCTTTTTACCCCTCTTCCTTTGTTCTAGTTGTACTATAACATTTACTATTAGCACTGTCAAGAGGTGAGTGCTAATTATTTTGTGAAGATTTTGTGAACACTACAAGCCATGCAAAATGGTAAAAATAACGCCCTGCAAGTTGGTGTGCTCCCCGTCAAGAGGACAATAAAAAATAATAAATTTTTGTATCGTCAGCCATGCTATGGCTGGCGATATTTTATGCTGCTTTTGTATATTGCTTATGATATTTCATTGGTGTCATTACATGCAGTTTCCTTTGAAGTCGTTGGTTGTTGTAGTAATCTATGTAATTAGCTATCGCAGTAATCAAAGAGCTTCTGTCATTAAAACGCTGTTTATAATACATTTCTCGTTTTAGAATTCCCCAAACCCCTTCCATTGGTCCATTGTCAATACAGTGGGCAACTCTAGACATACTCTGCTTCATATGATGTTTTTTTAATCCAGTATAAAACTGTGCGCTTGTATATTGAAAGCCTCGATCAGAATGAACTAATGGGTGTGCATCTGGCTCCTGACGAACAGCCTCATCAAACGTGTCCATAACTAATGGATTACAACTGCTGATACTACCGGAGCCGATGTTGTAAAAAATGCTTTGGATCAAGCCAATCATTTTGAAGGATCTGCTGAAGAAGCCCAAGTTGCCATGTTCCTGAAACAATTAGGAATCAAATATAGCAAACTCACCAAAGATAAATTTGTCATGGTCTTTCCGATGAATAGCTGGGCTGGCTTTTCATTGAAATTTCTTATGCTTTTTCGTTGACATTTAATACTGTTCAATGTATCATATAATCAAGAAATGGGTTTGTTACCGTACAGCTATTGCTCAAGCGGGGTGCTCGTTTCTTTTTTATGTTCACCATGTCATACAGATATAAATTTCCGTCTGCAGCATGTCGTATCAACATTTCTATCCTGAATATATTAAACCGTTCAAGATCTCCAGTATCATTGTTATATACTGGAAGTGCAAACCTTGTCGTAAATCTATACCAGCCAAACTTTGCATCAACGTTATGCTTTCCTTTAAAGTTTTCCTGCCATCGTTTATTCGTAGCACATTGAAGAAGCATAGGAATTCCCTGGGTAGCATTAGCCTTTGCTTTCGCACTCGCTCCATATAATCTTTTGGTATCTCCAGATCCTTTTAATTCTCCTGGAAAATCTGAACCAATATAGACTTGATCCGAGGTTTCGACTACTTCATAGCAATCTCCTATGTATTCTTTTAAATACTGCTCAACTTCTTCCCAATTGATATTCCTCTTTCCTTTAAAACGAATATCACTGATTACAACAATTTTCTTTCCATCCAAATCAGCGCCACAATTAACGCCATTAGCGCCATTTTTAGTGTCATTGGCGTTAATTATGGCGTTATTGGTATCAACCTGACCTCGATAAATATTGATACGCAAATCAACTTTGCCAGACAAAATAACCGATGCAACGGAAAGCCTGTAAAACAGCCACTTTCGAGATACACAAGACAGGACAAAAATCGACTTCCATTATCAAGAGTGCGTGCAATTTTTTGAAATTTTTTCAGATGTAACTATCAAAGAAAAGTGTTATATTATAATTACTTAATATAAATTCCACTTTGATAATCCATAATGAGGAGGAAAATCTATGAAACAAGTTACATTAGGAAAAACAGGTATTACTGTTCCACAGAATGCGTTCGGCGCTTTACCAATCCAGCGCGTCTGTCAGGACTATGCTGTGAAATTGCTGCGCAGAGCCTATGAGGGTGGCATGCGTTTCTTCGACACGGCAAGAGCCTACAGCGACAGTGAGATCAAGGTTGGGGAAGCCTTTAATGGTATGCGAGCCAAGGTATACATCGCCACTAAAACAGCCGCCAAGACACCGGACGATTTCTGGAAAGAGCTGGAAACTTCCTTAAAAAATCTCCGTACAGACTATATTGACATTTATCAGCTCCATTGTGTACCACAGTGTTACCGTCCAGGAGATGGCACTGGAATGTATGAATGCCTACAAAAAGCAAAAGAAGAAGGTACGATCCGCCATATCGGAATTACTGCACATAAGCTGGGTGTAGCAGAAGAAATCGTCGAAAGCGGTCTGTACGAGACTTTGCAGTATCCGTTCAGTTATCTTTCTTCTAAAAGGGAAATCGCACTGGTGAACGCCTGTAAAGAAAAAAATATGGGATTTATCGCTATGAAGGGACTTGCCGGCGGTCTGATCAACCGCTCCGAAGTAGCCATGGCTTATATGACGCAATACGATAATGCGCTTCCAATCTGGGGAATCCAGAAAGAGGACGAACTGGAAGAATGGCTCAGCTACATGGAGCAGACGCCATCCATGACACCGGATCTGGCCGCTTACATTGAAAAAGAGCAGAAAGTATTGACCGGAGAATTCTGCCGCGGCTGTGGATATTGTATGCCATGTCCTGCCGGTATCCAGATCAACAATTGCGCCAGAATGTCTTTGATGCTCCGCCGTGCGCCATCCGAAGCCTGGCTGACACCTGAAATGCAGGAAGAGATGCGCAAAATTGAAAACTGCCTGAACTGCGGACAGTGCAGGCAGAAATGTCCGTATGAATTAAACACACCGGAGCTTCTGAAAAAGAATTATGAAGATTACAAAAAAGTACTTGCCGGAGAAGTAAAAGTACAGTAACCAGCCTCTCCACGCACAAAATCATAACAGTCGTGGTTCTCCCACCAAAACAGGACTGGTCACACTTAGAATGATGTGATCAGTCATTTTTCCTTCATCCGCTCCATATATTCTTCCGGTTCTTCAAATGAACTGTCTTCTCCGGTACAGATCACTCTCAAGTCATCTAGGAGCGCTCTCGCTTCCATCATCCCGCTTTTCTCCAGTTCATTTATAAGCTCTCTGCTTTTTCTGACTACAGCTTCCGATATTCCATCCCACTTCTCGTGGAATCTCCGGTATCTGTAATACAGTTCTTTTTCCTTCATATATTGTCTGAGCATCTGTGCCGCACGCTCCGGACAGCCGTGTACATCCAGATATGCAATCACATTTTTCAAATCCACTGCGTCTTCCAGTGCATCATGACTGACAGAAGAGCCAAGTCCGCATAACAGCTTCAGATTCGCAATGCCTATGCTGTGCATATTCAGCTTTCTGGAATAGATTCCCTCGATATCGCGCATCTGTTCAAGCATCTGACTCACTGTCTTGCGGATGTGTTTGGAAATGCCTGTCCGGTAATATTTTAAATCCTGGCTAATCACCTGCTGATCCGGTCCCCATACGCAGATTATTCTGACATTACGTGCGCGCAGTTTTCTTGCCACTTCTTTCATAACCTGTTCATAAGGTGGTGCCTGCAGGAGCTCCTCTTCCGTGATCCCGGTAAGCTCACGGAATTTATCATGCAGCGGTTCATCATTATAAATATAAGAATGGAACCTCTCTACTTCCTCAAAATTCTCCCGACAGATCACCATACCAAGCGATACCAGTTTTGCCGGTGGACCGCCTTTCTTCTGTGACGTCACATATTCGGAATCCAGAAAAGCAATCCTTCCTTCTTCCAGAAAATCTGCAGCTTTAAAAACTGCTTTTGATTTTTTTCTTTTGATTGTATATTTCTTTCTTGTCTTTCCCAAAGAGCCACCTCTTGTTCATCAACTTATTTTTCGCTCCGGCACTTTTTATGCGTCAAAATCTGCCTCGAACGTACCTTCCGGTGTTTTCATTGTTAAGATTCCGAGATTAAAATCTTCATCCTGAATTGTAATATGATATTCAAAAATTACATCATCCTCAATTTTGGATAATAAAATATACTCTCCGTTTTCTTTTCCTTCAATCTGGTCACAGATATCATCATATACATCTGCTCCGGAAATCTTTCTCGGGTATCCTGCTTCTTTTATCTTTTTTTCAATTACTTCGAATAATTCATTCATCTGTCTGCCTCACTCTCTGATATCATCTGTTTATTAAACTCTTACACCATTTCATTATAATGTGCATAAATGCCATTTTTTTTCAAAAGTTCTTCATGCGTACCGCGTTCTTCAATTCCACTCTCTGCTACAACAAGTATCTCGTCCGCATTCCGTATCGTAGATAACCGATGTGCGATCGTAATGGTTGTGCGGTTTTTCGCCAGCTCTTCCAGGCTCTTCTGGATATGACGTTCACTTTCATTGTCCAATGCACTGGTTGCTTCATCCAGAATCAAGATTGATGGATTCTTCAAAAATACGCGGGCGATCGATATTCTCTGCTTTTGTCCACCGGACAGTCTTGTTCCACGTTCTCCTACAAATGTATCATAATCATCCGGTAATCCCATAATAAAATCATGAATATTCGCCTTTTTTGCTGCACTTTCAATCTCTTTCTGCGAAGCTCCCGGTTTTCCATATGCAATATTTTCCCGGATTGTTCCACAGAATAGATAGACATCCTGCTGCACCAACCCGATCGTCTCACGAAGACTCTCGAGTGTAAGATTTCTGATATCTTTTCCGTCAATCGTTATTTTTCCACCTGTCACATCATAAAATCTCGGAAGTAAAGAACAGATGGTTGTCTTTCCACTTCCGGAAGGTCCGACAAGTGCAATTGATTTTCCTGCCGGAATTTCAAATGACACATGGGAAAGTACCGATGTATCATCATCGCTGTAATGGAAAGAAACATCCTCATAGCAGACATGCCCTGTTACATCTGTAAGTTCTTCTGCTCCCGGCGCATCTACAATTTCCGGCTCTGTATCAATAACATCCAGGAAACGATGAAAACCGGATAAGCCTTTCTGCATCATTTCTGTCAGTTCTACAAGAATCTGGATCGGACTGATGAAGATTCCGATATATAATGCATACATGGCAAGATCAGCAGCTTCCATCTGTCCATGTGCGATCAGCCATCCACCAAATACAAGTGTCACCAGATACATCAATCCCTGGAAAAAGAGATTTCCACTCATAAAACTTCCCATACAGTGATAATTGGCATCTTTGGATTTTAAAAATCCTTCATTGCTTTTCTTGAATTTTTCACATTCAACTGTCTCATTTGCAAAAGACTGCACAACCCGGATTCCCGCAAGTGTATCCTGCAGACTCGCATTCACATCTCCGATCTTTCTCCGGTTATCCATAAAAGTTTCCTGCATTTTACGATTTTGTCCATAAGAGAAAAACAGCATAAATACAACCAGCACCAGCAATGGAATCGCCAGTCTCCAGTTGATCAGGAATAAAAATACAAACGAACCGATGATCTTAATCAGTGAGATAAATAAATTTTCCGGTCCATGATGTGCAAACTCAGATATATCAAACAAATCTGAAACTAATTTGCTCATCATCTGTCCGGAATTGTTCTGATCATAATAAGAAAACGATAATTTTTCATAATGTTCAAATAATTGCTGGCGCATGTCGCGTTCCATTCTCGCTCCCATCATATGTCCCTGATAGCTGACATAATATTTACAGCCCATCTGCACAAGATATACAATCAGCAAAACAATTCCGACCGGTAATAGCGCATGCAGTATTTTCTCCGGTGTTTCGGTAAATAATGTCTTCGTCATTGTACGAAGGATCTGCGGAAATGCCAGATCCACAAGACTTATAACCGCCGCGCATACAAGATCAAGGAAAAATACACCTTTATACGGCGCATAATATTGAATAAATTTCTTTATTGTATACATAAAAATGCCCTCTTTCTATAATGATTCAATATGCCTGATTCATTTTCGGCACTTTTCCTATTATAAATGATTTTCTTTCGTACTTCCACCCTTTTATAACCATTCTCTATGTTACATAACTGTTCTTTCACACATTTTTTCAATAAACTTCTTTTCTTATTGATACTTGTTTCACAAACACTTTAAGTATATACTATAGCATATACTATTCTATATATTATCTGAGGAGGTATCGCTATGATTTCTTTAGAACATTTTGATGAAATTGACATGCGTGTCGGCACAGTTACTGCCGTGTCCCTGAACAAAAGAGCGCGAAAGCCAGCTTATAAAATCACTGTAGACCTCGGTGATGAACTCGGTATTAAAAACAGTTCGGCACAGCTTACAAATTATGAACCGGAAGAACTGATTGGAAAACAGGTTGTCTGTATATGTAATTTTGAACCGATCCGGATCGGTGATGTAAAAAGTGAAATCCGTATTCTCGGAAGTGATACCGACAAAGGATGCATTATATTGACATCCGTCTCACCGGTGAAGAATGGAAGTAAGATTTATTAAATCTGCTAATTTGCAGTTGCTAATTGTTCCGTATAAAAAGAGATTACCTGATGCAGGGTATGTCACCTCAACAGGTAGTCTCTTTCTGTTATAGCTTCAAAAATCAGGTTTTCTGATTTGTCATGTATTCATGTTATTCCTGTGCATCCAGTAATTTTCTCATACTCTGATTTGCAAAGCAAATATCTTCTTTCCAACTGTCCTGCCCTACATCCCAGAGTTCCGTTACATAACGGCGCACGCCCAGTTTCCATGCCGTTTTAATGACTCTCTCAAATTCCACGTGTCCGGTCAGGAATGGAACTTCGCGGAAAATTCCCGGTTTTGTTTCTTTCAAATGCAGTGCGATCAGTCTTCCTTCACCAAGCAACAGATCTTCACACACATCATGCTTATATAAAACCGCTGCATTCGTAATATTACCAGCATCCGGATAGATTTTCAGATACGGAGAATTGACACGGTCTACATAATGAACAGCCTTTCCGACTGTATTCATAAATTCATTTTCCATTGTCTCAAATCCAAGAAGCACGCCTTCTCTCTCTGCCACTTCTGCCATAATATGGATATTTTCAAGGAAATACCGTTTCGTCTCTACTGTAGATTCTCCAAAATAAATATCATATCCCGGAATCATCACTGTACGTATGCCAATTGCTGCTGCAAATTCAATTGATTTAACTGCAATCTCCATGCCACGGTTACGGATCTCCGGATCCGGATCTCCTACTGCGTATTTTGTCAATGCACTGACACTCATAGACTGGATTGGGACTCCCGTCTCAAACATTGCATCTACGATTTCTTTACGCTCCTGTTCACTCATATACACACGGCTGATACGCTTCTCTGAAGCATCAATGCTGATCTCCATGTAATCATATCCACAGTCTTTTGTACATTCAAGCATTTCCTTCCAGGAAAGTGTACTTCTCATTGCTTTTTCATACAAGCCTATCTTATACTTCTTCACACTGCCACCTCTCTCATTTTCTTTGTTACATCTGTTGTCGTTCCTGTAAATAGCCTGCTTTTATTATCCCACATTTTTTTCAGATACGCAATCTTCACAGCATCTTTTATTCTCGGATCATCCGTCTGATCCACAAGCACGCCCCCGTTAAAACCAAAATTAGAGCCTTATCCGATATAAGTTTCCGGATAGGCTCCATTTTCTTCAAAAACAGATACTATGATTTCTTTGCGTATCCAAGTGATTCGTTCTCATAGTCTCCGCGTTCCTTTTTCTTCTGAACATATGTATCCCATACACCAGCTTCGTCTTCAATACCAACTGTCGCAGGATCAAATAAAGGATCTAATCCAAGCTTAATCTGTGTCTCATAATCCTTTACAATCTTCAGTACTTTCGGTGTCAGAAGCAGAACACTGAATGTATTTACCCATAACATACAGCCGACTCCGATATCACCCATTGGCCAGATGGTATCTCCGTCGATCAAGATTCCAAACAGGCAGAAAATTAAAAATAAAATTCTGACTACAGTTACAATCATCCTGTTCTCTCCAAAAAGATATTTGCATGTTGATTCTAACTGATAAGAATAAGACAACATGGTTGTAAAAATAAAGATAAACAACATCACTGCAAGCAGCATTGCTCCTGCTTTTCCAATTGTATCGGACATCGCTTCCTGCATGAATGCGATTCCGTACTGTACTCCCGGCGCGTGTTCAATCAGAAGTGCTGCGCTCTTACCACCGTCTGCTGAGACATTATAAGTTCCTGCCATCAATACGGAAATTCCGGTACAGGTACATACAAGCAATGTGTCAATATATACAGATAATCCCTGCACAAGTCCCTGCTTTACAGGATGTGAGGTGTCTGTTGTAGCTGATATTAACGGGCTCATACCATTACCTGCATCATTGGAGAAGAATCCACGTTTAATTCCCCATGCAACTGCGGAACCTACGATTCCGCCAAATACAGCATCCTTACCAAATGCACTTGTAAAAATAGATCCAAATACACTCGGTACTTTCTGGATGTTCATTACGATGATCAGAATCGTGATCAGGAAATAAACACCGCACATGATCGGTGCCAGAAATTCTGCAACCTGTCCGATTCGTTTGATACCGCCCATGATGACGATACCGACGATCACTGTCATTGCAAGTCCAACTACAATAAACGGAAGTCCAAACGCTCCGTTTACTGCTGTAGCTGCTGTCTGTGTCTGCATCGCCGGAAGTAAAAATCCCGGTCCGATAAATACCGCAATACAAAACAGTACAGCAAGTACCTTTCCGAAATATTTATTCTTCATTCCTCTGGACATGTAGAATGCCGGACCTCCGGTCAGCTCTCCCAGATTTCTTGTCTTATAAGCCTGTCCGAGCATACACTCTACCATTCCGGTAGATGCTCCTAAGATCGCTGTGATCCACATCCAGAACAATGCTCCCGGACCACCCATGAAGATCGCTGTCGCTGTTCCGGCAATATTACCAGTTCCGACACGTCCTCCGACCGTCGTCGCAAATGCCTGAAATGGTGACAGACCTGTATCTTTGTCATTGTGGCCTTCTTCGAGCAGGCAGTGAACCATATCTTTTAATCGTCTCACCTGCATGCCGCGAAGTCTTACTGTGAACCAAAGTGCAGCAACCATCAGGAACACACACATAACCGGTGCCCATATGATGTCGTTGACCATGTTCATAACTTTTACAAATACTTCCATTTTCCCTTTTCCCTTTTCCCTTAAATATTTTGCCAATGCATTTATGTTACCATAAGACATCCTGCGTTTCAAATATTTTTCGGCATAATCCCACATAAAAAAGAAGAAGTTCTCACACATGATATGGTAGAACTTCTTTGTTAATTTTCTATCTATCGTATAAATACTCTTTTCGCGATCACTACAACGAGAAACCACAGTACTTCTAGCAGTACGATTGTTCCTCCCGGTTTCACTCCCACATAGTAAGATAAAAATAATCCTGTAATTGTCGTGACCACTGCAACGATCACTCCACACACCAGCGTCATGCGGTAACTCTTTGCCATCTGCATCCCACAGGCAACCGGAACTACCAGCATGGAGGACACGATCAGTGTTCCGACCGTTCTGGATGCTGCCGATACCGTTAGCGCTGTCAGAATCGTGAAAATAAAGTTCACTTGTCTGACCGGAACGCCGGAGATTCTTGCCGCATTTTCGTCAAATCCAATATAGAAAAGTTCTCTGGAAAAGATGCCAAGCACAAGCAGGACTGCCACACTAATGATACATACTGCGAGCATTTCTCCCCTGCTGATCGACACAATACTTCCAAATAAAAAGCTGTTAAAGTTCGCACTGTCTTCCACAAAACCGGAAAGCACACCTGCCAGCCCGATTCCCGCCGACATAATGATCGCAATTGCCATCTCCGAGTAACGCGGTATTTTTTTTCGAATAGCTTCAATTCCAAATGCCGCAACAATGCAAAGCGCCCCCGCACCAAGTACCGGATTGATTCCAAGTAAAAGTCCAAGTGCTACACCTGCCAGTGACGAATGTGACAGTGCATCACCCACCATGGACAGTCGCTTTAATACAATCGTAATTCCGATACACGGCGTGATCACTGCAAGAAGAAGCCCTACTACAAAAGCTCGCTGCATAAATCCATACTGTAAAATCTCCATTACTCTGTAATGCCTCCTTCATCTGCTTTAAAATGTCTGTTTACTCCACAGAATAATTTTGTATTTCCATGTGTTACCATCAAAATCGTAAGTCCTTCTTCGTTCTTTTTCTGTAACACTTTCGCAAGTGCTTCCAGTGAAACAGAGTCTACGCCGACGGTTGGCTCATCCAGTATGAGAAGTCCCGGATCTGCTGCCAGAACTCTTGCCAGCATGACACGCTGCTGCTGTCCACCGGAAAGCTCACCGATTCTTCGTTTCAGGAAACTTTCCATTCCAAGTTCTGTCAGCGCCACTGTGATCTTTTGTCTGCACGCTTTTCTGCTCAGCCGCTTCTTGAAAGGGCGGTAAAGACCTGTCATCATCACTTCCTCTACGGTTGCCGGGAAGTCTTTGTTCCCACTGATACTGTTCTGCGGCACATAACCAATCTTAAGTTCTTTAAAATCCGCTTTCCCAATTTTTTTTCCAAAAATCTCCACAGTTCCCTGATCCGGTTCCAATTCTCCTAAAAGGAGCTTTAAGAACGTACTTTTTCCACTTCCGTTTTCTCCGGTCAGGATTGCATAATCACCACTGTTCAGACATATATTTACATTTTCCAATATAGGTACATCCCCGGTATAATGAAAAGAAACATCCTTCATCTGTATAACTTCCATTTTGCCACCTGCTTTCTGCATGTTTACCCTCACTGTCTTTTCCCAAAACGCTTTCTTATTTTTCTTAATTATCGAGAGCTTTCTTAAGTGTCCTGAGATTCTCTTCCATCACAGAAAAATAATCTGCACCCGCTTTCTGATCTTCATCGCTCATTCCTTCAAGTGTATCCAACACTGCCGTCTTTGCACCGATTTCTTTTGCGATCGTCTCTGCCACTTTCGGGCTTACCAGTTCCTCAAAGAAAATCGTACCTACATCATGTTTCTTAGCAAACTGGATGATTTCTTTCATTCTTGCAGCATCCGGCTCCGAATCTGATTGAATCCCTTCAATACCAATCTGCTTCAGATCATAAGCGCGGCACAGATATCCAAATGCTTCATGCGCCGTGATCACTTCTTTTCTCTTAATCTGACCGAGTGTTCTTTTATACCGCTCATCCAGTTTTTCACATTTTTCGGCATTTTTTTTGTAATTTTCCTCATAAACATTTCTGTGTTTTGGATCTGCTTTTATCAGTGCATCTTTGATATTTTCCATTTCCTTTTTTGCATTGAGCGGTGCAAGCCAGACATGCGGATCACTGCCTGTAAGCTTAACTCCCTTACTTGCTTCTGCGACAACAAGCTCTTTGTTATCCAATGTATTTAAAATTGTATCCGTCCAGTGTTCCATCTCTGCGCCGTTATATACAAACACATCTGCATCTTCCAGACTGGCTACATCTCTTGCGCCTGGTTCCCATTCATGTGGTTCTGTTCCTGCCGGAACAAGGTTCTTCACTTCCACCTGATCTCCGCCTATTTTTTTTGCAAGATCATACATCATATAAAAACTCGCCACAACCTGTACTTTTCCATTTGCTTTTTTACGCTCCATGCTGCTTTCCTTTCCACATCCGGTTACAAGCATGGAAATTGCCAATAAAAAAAGCACCACTGTGCTGAAACGATAACGGAATGTCTTCTTCATCCTAATCATCCTCCAAAAATGCAACTCATTTGCATTTAACACAATAATGCTTTTTCAGTTATTTGTCAATATCTTCTTCGATATTTGCAACTCATTTGCTTATTTATCTTCCATTTTTTTCTCGCAGTCACCGCAGATCCCATGCAGCAGATCTCCTTCACACAACAGACGGAACTTATGATCTTCTTTTAGATGGTTGCGGAACTCATCCATAAACCCACAGTCCAGATGCAGGATTCTTCCGCATTTGACACATTTCAAATGCAAATGCTGTACACAATGCCCCATCTCTCCGGAATACTGATAAACTGCTCTTTCTGATCCGGCATCCGCATACTTGATGATTACATGTTCTGCCAGAAGTTTATCCAGATAACGGTAAATCGTTGTCGTATTTGCCTTTATCTCTTTTTCTTCCAGATGCTTCTTAATATCGGAAGCACTGACCGTTACTGACCAGTTCTGTTTCAGATATTCCAGAATCTCCGTTCTCGTTTTTGTTATATATGTTTTTCGCTCTGCCATTGCTTTCGCCTCTTTGTTATTTATTTTTCTTTGCTGCTTTTCTTGCTTTTTTCAGTGCTTTCGTCGCAAGCCATTCTGAACGTCTGAACTCTTTTAATCTTCCAAACTGCTCCTTATGAAGTCTTGGCTGCATCTTCGGGAATGCACGCAGCATACGTGTTGTCATTCTAGGACTGCGTTTCTGCAATTCCAGATACATACCACGAAGCTCCTCTTTTCTCGCTTCTGTCTGTTCTTTTATGCGCTCCTGGCGTTCCATGCCTTCCATGACACTTTTGTAAATATCGCTGCCGATCTGATCAGAGATCCGGTGGAACTCTGCGGCAATCTCCTCCATTTTCTCCAGACGTTTATTAAATTTCAGGATTGCAGCTACCGTTACGGAAATATCAACAAAAATACTGATACCAAATGCAACGTCCTCACCGATTGTCAGCCACTTCGGTACAAGCAGTACCAGTTTACAGATCAGCGGATGGACGATCTTTACAACAAATACACACGCTGCACCCCACGCCGCCGAAAAAGGAATACACACATAGCCATTCAGATTAAATGGAACTTCCGAGTAATCCCACCATTTGTGATGAAATAATTTGTCCAGCGCAAATCCGGTCAGCCACTCCAGTGTCGTTGTAAGCACAATCGACAGTAAATATAATAATCCAAGTTGATGCGCGTACGGATCTAAAAGCTGTACAACGATCACAACACCGACTCCATAGATTGGACAGATCGGACCGTTCAAAAACCCACGGTTTACGAATTTCCGTTCCTTGACTGCGGCATAGGCAACCTCTGTACACCAGCCGAGAAAGCCGTAAATAAAAAAGTATAAAATAATATTCTGTATTTCCATATTCATCTCTTTTCTTCTATAATTTTTATTCTGCTGCCAGCTTACCGGTCATTTTAAAACTGAAACAATCCGTCATTTTTCTGCTCCAGTACTTTAATTCCGTTCAGAAACAGCCGGCAAATAGGTGTTGCCACGCCAAGTTCTTCTCCCATGCGTACCATCTCGCCTGCAAACATCTCAATCTCTGTCTTCTTTCCTGCTTCTATATCCTGAAGCGTAGACGGCTTATTCTGCGGCGGGATTCTTTTGATCGTTTCATACTGGTCGTCTAACTGCTCCTGGGTAATGATAATTCCTTTTGCTTTTGCAACTGCACGGACTTCTTCCATTGCTTCTACGCGGATAGCACTTGCTTCTTTGCTTTTTACATAAGCGCCAAACGGAATACCAAGAAGTGCACAGGTCAGATTCTCACCAACATTACACATATATTTAAACCACAGCCCGTTCAACATATCCTTCCGGATCACATATGGAATATCACAGCGTTCTAATACTTCTTTTATTGCTTCTACTCTCCCGGACAATGTCTCATTTATTTTTTCCCCAAAATAAATCTTTCCCCAGTACGGATCAAAATCTGCTTTTCCATCCTTCATTACAATCGACATCCGCATATAAGAATACAGTACATGCTCCCATCCATATGCTGCCGCTACCTGCTCCTCACTGTTCACACCGTTCATAACGCATAAGATCTGTGTATCCGGTCCGACAAATTTCTCAATATCTTTAATTGCCTGTGCAAGTCCCAGATCCTTTGTTGCCATAATGATCAGATCTGTCGGTGTTCCATCTTCCGGAGTACAGATTGGAAAATGATAATTTACACCATTGACTGTCACGCCTTTTGTCTGTAGTCTTTCTTTTCTTTCCCCTTCTGCGATCACGCAGAAATTCTCTCTTCCAAGATGTTCCTCCATACGTGGCGCGAAAAATACGCCCATCGCTCCCAGTCCGATCAGTGCTGCATTTTTTATATCCATCTTTTTTCCTCCTGTCTGTATTCATAAGCTGTCATGTACTATAGATTCCATACGAATTGTTCCGCACTTCGTACTTCCACAATTCTCTCCGATCATTCGCATATCATTTTTATCATAGCAAAATCCGGAATAAATTTCCACACCTACAATATAAAAAGAATCAAGGCTGTTACACCTTGATTCTCCATGCTGCATCATCGCTGATCGCGATTCTCACCTGATTCGTTCCGATGATCAATCCTCCGATAAACTTCTGTATAATGTGGATATCCACACCTTCTTTTATCTGGTACTGTGCCATTAGATCCAGCACTTCCGGTACTCCGAACATCCATTTAATCGTGTAGTCTTCTCCTACGTTCGCCTCTGCAAGTGCCTGCATACTATCACCTCTTTTTTTCATTGTATGAGCGCACATGCCTGTTAGTCAATCGTAACATTTTTTATTTCATATTTTTCTCCATATCCCGCATCTCTGCAAGTGCCTGGCCACCCATCAGATACAAAATCCCAATGTTGAAAATGGTCATAAGTCCGATACCGACATCCCCCAGATCCCAGACAAATGTGTATGTCGCGATTCCTCCGATGAAAAGCATTACCAGTGCCAGCACTTTGTATGCTGTCTGGGAAAACCAGTTATCTCCAAACAGATAAGCAACATTACTTCTCGCATAGAAAAGGATTCCCAAGAATGTTGAAAAGCTGAACAAAAACAGCGTGATCGCAATAAATATAACTCCGGCTTCCCCGAAATGATACCGCATAGCTGCCTGTAAAAGCTCCATTCCTTCTTTTCCTGCCAGCATTTTCTCCGGTGCAAGCAGCATGATCATTGCTGTACAACTACAAATCACGATCGTATCAATAAATACACCTAAAGCCTGTACAAGTCCGGCTTTTCCCGGTCTCTCACATTCAGCAGCTGCGGCTGCACAAGGTGCTGAACCGGAACCTGCTTCATTAGAGAACAGTCCTCTCTTCACTCCGTTCATGATCACGGCTCCAAAGCCACCTGCAGCTGCCTGTCTGAAGCCAAATGCTTCTTTGAAAATTCTGGAAAATACACCCGGCAGGCTCGGAATGTGTGTCATGATCAAAAAAACGGTGATTGCAAAATAAAACACTGCCATAATTGGTACAATTACATCCAGAACTTTCACGGTCGCATTCTTTCTTAACACAATAAACGCTGCCAGAATAACCAGAACGATCGTAGTATATAAAGGTGGAATAGAAAATGCATTTTCAAATGAAGATGCTACCGAATTGCTGATCACCTGGCTGATTCCGCACCAGCAGATCAGTCCGGATATTGCAAATAAAACAGCAATCAGTACATGCTTTTTCTTCGTTCCCTGTCTATCTTCTATATAGTGATGTATATAATAAGCCGGACCGCCCCGGTAACCACCGTACAGAGGGTCCTTCTCCTTGTAAAGCTGTGCCAGTGTTGCTTCTATAAATGCCGTAGATGAGCCGATCACTGCCGTTATCCACATCCAGAACACTGCCCCGGCTCCTCCTGCTGAGATTGCTGCTACCACGCCGACCAGGTTACCCATGCCTACCCGTGTTGCCGTAGACACGATCAATGTCTGAAATGTAGAAAGGCTGCTCTCTTCTTTCTTTTTCTCAAGAAGTGCCTTCACCATCTCCGAAAATAACCGGACAGGCAACACTCTTGTCCTTATTGTAAAATAAATTCCTACCGGTATCAGCAAGATAATAAGCAGGGATATTCCTACAGAGCCACCGCCAGGAAGTGGTATCTGCAGGAAATCTCCCCATAAAAATCTGTAAATTGTTTCAATAATTGTAATGATCATTTTCCCGGTCCTTTCCATAACGTAAACATACTAAGAATTATTTTACCACAGACCGGAACTTATTACTATATTTACTTACATCTGTTTTCTTACAACCATATATTCATCACCATTGCGGTAATACGGGCACTGGTAATGCTGGTCGGAAATAAGACGCATATATTCGTCTTCATCCATATTAATATCGCATACATAGCTCTCATAATCTTCATCATATGTGAAATAAGTGCAGCTCTCGCAGCTTCCTTTTGTCTGTTTGCTTGCCATCGTTTTTTCCTCTTATTGTAAAATGATGTTAAAGTTAAAAGATGCTCTACTATTTTGTAGGAAGATACGGAAAATGTCAAGCCGTATACCGAAGTGCTTCCACCGGTTTTTTCTTAGCTGCCTTATTTGCCGGATACAATCCGAAGATTACACCGATCGCTACGGAAAAAAGCACGGCGATTCACATAACCGGTACAGACATCTGATACCACCTACTTTTTTTATTCTTTCCCGGTAAAATATCCCGGGTCATCTTCCTGATCGGTATGTGCATAAGACGAGTCAGTGAAATGTTCCTGATACTTTGTTCCATTACCGCCGGTCAGTTTTCCATCACCTGTAAACATATCTGCATCTTCTTTCACTTCTGTCAGATAAAAATTCGCACGCTTTTTCTTCCAGATGGCATACAGATTATATTTACATTCTTCTGGATTGTCTGCATGCATCCGTTCTTCATCCTTGTACATTACTTCGCCACGCTTTTCTTTACTCCATCCCAGGAACAAATATCCTCTTCTTACATATTGATTGGCAGGAAGCTTTCCTGAATCCAGATATTCCAGCCGGAATACATCCATCGTTCCACTGCCTCCATTTGCATGAAACCGATAGCTGAACTCTTCCGGTTTCCACACTGCGTTGATGCTAAGATTACTTTTTACACAGCTCATTTCCTCCCCGGATCTATCCCATCCTTCAAAACGATATCCTGTTTTTTTCGGTTCCAATGGTTTACCGACACTTTCTCCTCTTGAAACTTCTTTCTTTATTTCCTCTGTCTGCCAGTTTGTACATCCCGGCGCACGAAATGTAACCTGATACTTAGGACGCTCCAGTGTAATTCCTGCAGTTGCTCCTTCATAACGCGTTCCGGAATATGTCTTTAATCCGGTTTGTGCTGCATTTACCTGCAGGTAAACAGTTACGATTGTCACTTCATCTGTGCATTTCTCTTTCGCAAGCTTCTTCGTTCCGGCAGCATCTGTATAATAGAGACATCTGCCATCCGGGCAGTTCTTTGTGACAGACTGCCCGGTAATCTGGCTATGTGCAGGGATTGTAAACGTCACCGGAATATTAAATATATAATAATATCCCTGATTTGCATCCTTACCGGTACTGACCTGCGTCACTGCCGTAAATTCTCCATTCACATATTTTCCAATACGGAAATTATACCGGTTCACTGCATTTCCTGATCCATCTGCTACTTTCAGACTTACATTCCATTTCGTAGACTTTGCACGCAGTTCTTCTATCGTCGGGGCAGTTGTTCTGGATAGTGTCAGCTTTCCGATTGCTGTCTGCACTCCCGGATTTTTATCTTCCGGTGAGAGAAAAGGCATATTTATTCCGTCCAGTCTGATCTCCATGCTACCAGATTTATATGCTGACTCTGCCGCAAATACATTCCATAGAGCCATTCCGGCTGTTGCCAGTACAAGAATGCTTATTGTCAGTATAACGGCAATTCTTTTTCCGGTACAAAGAGACTGTCTATCCTTTTCCTGCATATTTACCTTTCCTCCTTTTTCTTCCTGCATACATTCCCATACTCATACATGCCATCCCTGCGAGCAATAATCCATATCCAATGTGCGCACCTGTCTCCGGAAGTTCTAAAACAGCGCTGTTACTTATCTGGTAAGAAAGATCATAATAATAACAGGAATCCCGAAAAACAACTGCTTTCTCTACATCGGCTCCTTCTTTCTCTGCTTCTTCCTTTTTCAGCACAAGTGGGATTGTTACAGAAATTGGTTTTGTCAGTTTACTTTTTCCATAAACTGTCTGCAATTCTTTTATCTCATACTGTCCGGTTTTAAGCCCGGAAAATGCCAGTTTCCCATCCTTTCCTGATGTGGACACGGCAACCTGCTTTCCATTAGCATCATAGATTCCAAACAAAACTCCGGCAAGCGCATTTCCATGTTCATCTGTTTTCATAATCTGGATCTTTCCGGTTCTTGCACGATTTTCAAATACAGCATGTCCTTCCAGCGTTCTTCTCCCCTGTGACTGTCCGTCACGTCCGATCCGCCAGGTTATCTCCTGGTTTGTTTCATCAATCTTCACACCTTCGTCTGTACAGCTTATCTGTGACAGCCGGTAATAAGGATCTGTCTGCTCTTCCCGCACCGTATAGGTTCCCGGCTGCAGATCTGTAAACTCCAGAGATTTGGTAATATATCCATCCGTTTCTTCCAACAGATACCTGACTTCTTCTTTTGTAAAAGAAAGGATTCCCTGTTGGTTGATTTCCTCGCCCAAAAGCGTTTTTCCATGAAGTGTAAATGAAAACTCCGGTCTCCATTTTTCCCAGTCAATCTCATCTTTTTTAATTTTCTTGAAGATTATAATTTTCCCTTTCTCCGGAACATGCTGGTTCGTAATTGTCGTTTTCAGAAAACTTCTGTTCTCTTCCTCTGTCTCTTCTTCCGTATAAAGCGGTAAATATCCTGTCTCCTTGTTTCCGTCAATAAGTTCTGTCTGTTCTTCCCGGAATTCATAAACATAAGCTCTTCCTTTCTCATCTTCTGCCGGAAGATCCTCAAAGCTTTTTTCATCTTTCCAGTTATTTTCCTCCTGCAAAATTGTTTCCCGGTACGGAATACCATTTTGATACAGATACACTTTTACCTTATCCGGACGGATACCATCCAGATTGTCTTCATCTTCCCACTTCTTCTCTACCTGCAGATTGCATCGCCGGTCCTTAATTTTATTTGTCACCGTCCAGACTCCTTTCTTCTCATCTGTAATCATCCCGTCAGATTCATATCCTTCCGGTACTTCTTCACACAACTCCCACTCTTTCATCTCTGCAACCAGAATGTCTGTTTCCAGCCTCCAGTCATTTTCTTTCGATAATGTATATGTCTTTTCTGTTCCGTCTTTTTTTGCAGAAATAAGAATCTCCGAAGGGCGTTTTCCTGCCGCATTACGATTGTCGTCCCATATCTTCACAAGTTCCGCATGTTCAAGTTTCCGGTTGCTGACTGTTACTGTCCTGCTGTTTTCTTTCGGTTCTCCATCAAAACTCCAACTGTTCTTCGTTCCTTTTTCAATCTTGTACCCCGGTGCACTTCTTATTTCTCTTACTTCATATAATCCATCTGCGCCAGAACTGTAAAGATCCGATGGAAGTCCGGAAAACATTACTTTCGAACTTGTTCCTTCTCCTGTACTTTCTGATTGTGCTTCCATAATTCGTTCGCCTTTCCGGAAGAGAATTTCTCCGTCCGCATTCCGGATCTCTCTGCCTGCATACATACCAAACAGAGCTCCTTCTACCGGATTTCCACTTTCATCTTCTTTTCCAATTTCAATTGTCTGCGTCAGGAGTGTATCTTCTGCTTCCAACCGGAAATCAACATCTTTCACTTCCTGCCTGTCTGCATCTATTACATCTACAACCTGTACGATTGTCTCTGCTTTCGGATAATCTGCAAGACTTCCTTTTATAAATACAAATCCAACCGTCTCTTTTCCTTCTTTTTCTGCTTTCTGTGGCAAAATCTGTACTTCTTCGTCCGAAGGATATACTTCTTTCCTGGAACCGTCACTATACACAAGCTGAAAATTAAAATCTTCCGTTTTATAAACACTTCCTACTGTAAAATCATATTTCGGACTTACGTCCGCCTTCACCGGAACCGGCGAGCCTTCTGTCTCCTCATTTTCGATTCTTGTATTGGCATAGATTTTTTCCAGACTCGTACAATTTCGAAACATATTTTTTACATATTTCATGTTTTTTGTATAAAATCTTGTCAAATCCAGTTCTTTTAATTTTGTACATCTGCTGAACATATCATTTGCATTGATCACACTGGAAGTCTCTATAGCATCAAAATAAATCTTCTCCAACATAACCAGTTGTCTGAACACCGCAGAACTGTCTGCGTTCAGAATGACATCCTGTTCTTCCGTCTGCGTGGAAATCATGCAATTCTGATCTTCCATCCACATCACAACACTTCCATCCTCCAATGAAGATACATCTTTATATGACGCTCCTTCCGGTGCCTTTTCATTTGTAAATGTTATTGTGTCAAGCTTATCTTCCACGCTGTGGAGTATTCTTCGGAATTCTCTTCCGGACTTTAAAATATAACGTCCCTTGCTCGCTTCCGGGTATGTAACAGGCAGTGACTCATCCGTATTGTTATCCGGTACATCCGGCGATGTGACTTTATTCTCCTTTTTGGCATTTTCATCCCATGTCAGACGGACTTCATATATCTCTTCGTCTTTTCGATAGCCATATGGTGCTTCCAGCTCCCGTACTTCATATATTCCAAGTGGAAATAATTCTGTCTTTGTTCCATCTGCCTGTTTGCGTGTGAATTTTATGTTACCGGATTCATCTGTCCTCTTCTTATCGATCAATGTTCCTGTCTTCCACAATACCGAATCATCATCCAGGCAGATATCTTCCTTTGCATACAATCCATAGACAGCTCCTGCCACCTGCCCAGTTCTGTATTGGAACTGCCCCTGTGAAAATCCATGTAACCGGTCACCCATCTTCGTCATCTGGATCTTCCCACGAACCGGGACATCTTGATCCTCCATTTTCATAATTCCATCCGGCGCGTCTTTGAATGTAATTGTAAATTCTTTCTTCTGACTGCATTTATAACCATCAGGTGATACAATTTCTTTCAGTGTGTAATGTCCGTAAGGCAGACGACACATCCCGGCTCCCTGCTTTTCTGTCTCCTCCCCCTGTCCGGTTGTAAATCTGGCAACCGTTTCTCCTTTCTCATCCAGCACAAGATAAGTTGCATCATTTAAAAGCTTTCCGGTCTCTGCCGAACGCTTTGTTAATTCAAAAGAAATCAAATTTTCTTCATTTATTATAGTAATTACTTCCGTTTTTCCTTTTTGCTCTTTCCCAAGGATGACTTTCCTGTCTTCGCTGAATCTGTGCGTTGACACTCCTTCTATCTGATGAATCATATATGTTCCAAATGCAAGTTTTCCGCTTACTGCTTCCCCTTTTTCGTCTGTCGTAAGTGTCTCCACTGCTTTTCCCTGCTCGTTCCGAATCTCAAACCTGGCTCCTGCTTCCGGCTGTGTCACAGTTTCTGTCTTTGACGGACGATCTGTAACCATCATTTTCTTTATGTGAATAAACGCATAATCCTCAAATACATCTTTTGCTTTGAATGTATAGACGAGATGACCGTCTTCTTCTACCGGTGTTTCTTTGGACGAATCAAAGATTTCCGCAAAGGAATAACCTTCTGCTCCTTTTGTCTGTCTTACAAAGAATGATTCGCCAGAGGAAAGCATATCCAGTAAAGCACAGGCTTCTCCTTTTTCATCTGTTACAAGTGTCTGCATCTTCTCTTTTTTCTCATTCAATACTTCAAACTCCGCTCCTGCTTCCGGTGTCTCTTTGCCATCCTTTTCCTTGGTTTTTCGTATCCGTATCTTTTGCGCAGTACTCTCATCTTCCAGATAATAAGATAATAAGCGCTCTTCTCCTGACTTTATCGTCACTTTAAAATCCGGAATCTTTTTATAATTTTCCGCACCTTTACTCTGATGTATCGTATAAATTCCCGGCTCCATCTCCTGACTGTATGCTGTTCCGTTCTCATCAGTAACAAGACTCTCCACCTTTTTCCCGGATGCGTCCAGGATTTCAAATTCAGCACCTTTTTCTGCTTCACATTCGTTCATTCCTGTCTCAGCATCAAATAGTTTCTTTACTTTTGAAATTGCAATACCTGCATATGCTGGCATGTCATGCCCTTTTATCTCATAGATTTTCTGATTTCTTGTAACCGCAACTGTCAGCGGTGCCAGAAAACTGTATCCTCCAATTCCCTGTATCTGTTCCAGACGATAATGTCCATAAGGAAGCCATCCCGATTCTGCCTTTCCTTCTAAATCTGTAAGCAGAGTCTCAACCTTTCTTCCCTGACTGTCATACAGTACAAACGCTGCCCCTTCTTCCGGCATACTGTCTGTACCATCCTGTCTGCCACATGTTTTATGTATACGAATCTTTCCTCTGATCATAGCATCCTGTACAGTAATTTTCTGATCTTCAGTCCGTAAATCCACCGGATAAGCAGTGTCATCCAACAAGAATCCTCTCGGAGCTTCTTTTTCTCTTAAATAATATTTTCCCGGGCGAAGTCCTCCTGCATTCGCCTGCCCCTTCTGGTTTGTGCAAAGTTCCGTTACTTCTTCTCCCGGTACATAGAGCACCCGCTTGTTATCACTGTCCATTATTTCTGTTTCCGCATACAGACCATAAATTGCATCTGCCAGGGATGTCTCCGCACTCTCTTCTTTTTCTGCACTGATCTTTTCAAGCTTAAGTTCTCTGTCTTCCGGATAATTCCACAATTGTACTTTTAGATCTTTCTCCGTCTGTTCTGTGAGCATCACTCCGTCTGCATCGGAAATCCTGTGACCGAAAGGCGCTTTTATCTCTTTTATATTCCATAAGTGGAACTTACTCTGCAAAGAAGCCAGTTCCGCTTGAACTTTTTTATTTATCTCTCTTTTTGCTGCCTTTTCTGCCAGACTTTTATTCTGATAATAGCCATTTTCTGTCGCCTCTGATTTCTTCTTTTTATCCAGATCATCCCAGTTTGACACATATTTTTTTGACACCGTGTATGTCTTCGTCTTCAACAGCCGCTCATAAATATACTGCGCTTTCCCATCTGCATCCGTTATCACATCCACAATCGCTTTTCCGTCACAGCTTAACTGAAAAACAGCTCCTTCCAGTGCTCTTTCTGTACGAATGTCTCTCTTGTCGATCCGAAGTGATACTTTCTGGGATGACTCACCGGCACCTTTTCTTTCTACATTCTTTATGACCGGTTTTGGATTCGTCACAATTTTAAAAACAGCGATCGGCTGATGAGTGTTTCCATCCCTCTCCAGTTTGTAAGTTTTCTCTGTGATCGTATAATCTCCCAGTATATTCTTTGCTTCCGTATAGATCTGATCATATAGAATGATCTGTTTCGATGCACCAAAATCCGGAACCTGACTGATCAGCTTTACCGTCTTTCCTTCCGTCCGGTTGTAGGATGCATGCTGCATATACCAGCTGAATCCCTGGGCGAGCATCTGTCTTTTGTTTTTCGGAAGTTTCATCAGTTTACTGCTCCCGGTAATCCCACGAAGTGTGACTTTTCCTGAAAGCAGATATTCTTGTGCGATACCAATATATTTATATTTCTCATATCCGTTTTTCCGTTCATACATCCAGCTTGTGCGGCTGTCTTTTGTCACATCGAATTCTTTCGCAGGACCAACCGGTGTATCCTGCTCCGCATAGACACACTGCCCCAGTTCGCCATCCATATAATGAAGCAGCACACAGGCATTTTCCCTTATGTACTGTAACCCTTTTCCGGTATTGAACTTTGCATTACTTTTCCACTGATAAGTCACAATGTGACTGCTCGTATCTATTTTCTTTGACAAGCTGTGTCTGGCAGCCTTTGCAGACATTCCCCATATTCCGGTCAGCAATAATATAAGCAGAATTATTCCGCAGATTTTCCGGAAATACTGCTCTACCCGTACATCCTGCGTTTTCTGTATCTTCCTGCATTCTGTCATGCTCCTGTCTCCTTCTTTTCTTCGCTTTCTGACTGAATATACCAGGTAACGGAATTTTCCATTCCCCCGATATGGATGACAGGTCAGAAGCGTAAGCATATCTTTCTCTTTTTTTATTTTCTGTGTTTCTTCCAGCCGGATGATATCCATATCCTGCACTCTATATTCCAGTTTCTGCTCAGGTGTCCGCACATAAATTACATCACCATACTCCAGCTTTTCAATATCCCGGAAATAAGGCTTTCCCCGGTATCCCCGGTGCGCTGCAATGATACAATTCTGCCCTTTTTCCTCTGGAAGTCCACTTTCTTTTAAAATAGCAGCTCCCCACGCAAGATGTTCTTCTGTCTCATTTCTATAAAGTGGCAGCGTCACATTCATTTTCGGAATCTGAATATATCCGTATTCTTCCTGCCTGCTTCCTGTTACACTCCTTCGTCTGCTTTTATGTTCACGCTCATACGTTTTTACAAATGCCTGTACTTTTATCTCCTGCAGATCTGTTGCCACATCCGGATAAAAGTACAGACATATTCCAAATAACCACAAAACAATTCCCGCAAGCTTTGTCTTTTTCATCACTCAGATGTCCACTTTCTTTTTAAAATTCCAACGCACACAACCATCGACGCTGCGATCAGCAAAGTTTTCCGATACTCCTTTTGCCATCTGGTCTTCCTTTTCTTATGCTTTTCTTCTCTGTATGCTTCCTTCCGGTAAGAAATACGATGTCCTCTGATCAGTAATCTGTGACTGTTCACTCCATACGGCGTGCAGGTTAAAAGCGTCACCAGATCTTGCTCTCCCTGCACATACAGTTTCTTCGTATCATCGGGACGTACAACAGAAATATCGTCCACTTCATATGCCAGGATTTTTCCCAGCACATGAATATAAAACTGATCTTTTTTTCTGACCTCTTCCAAATCTGTAAATAATTTTGCTTTATCCAGTCCTGTATGCCCGGTAAGTACTGCATGGGTTCCTTTACCGCCAACCGGAACACTTGTCGCACCGAGGTGCCCGATCCCTTTTTCCAGCACCTCACCGTCCGTTCCATGATATACCGGAAGATATATACGGATTCCCGGAATATCCACATATGCCATTACTTCACTTCCGGGGATATGTAATATCTCCCGGTAATCCTTTCCGGTATTTTTTTTACTCTGTTCTGATGAAAATGGATCTGTCAGTATCACATCCGCTTTTGCAAGATTCTCATTGTAATCTCTTGCTTCCCGCATAAGATTTTGATAATTTTTCTTCGGAAGTTCCCTGCTCTTTTTTTCATATACCTGTATCCGGGAACCTGCTTCTTTTTCATACAAACTGTTACTGATCCATGGATAAGAAGCCATTCCGATCCCTGCCAGGATTAATCCGATCTGTATTATTTTACGCATGGAGCTTTTTCATCTTTTTTTCTTTTTCCGGTAGTAAACATCATTCCTGTTCCTGCCAGGATCACACCTGCGATCGTAAGCAGATACAGCCCTCTTCCTCCTGTCTTCGGAAGCGAAAAACTTTTTGCATTCTGCACTTCCATTTTCACAAGCGCATTTGCAGAAGCCGGATCAGTGGAAGATTTCTCCATTATTGCATTTGTCCCATCGACTGTTGCAGAAGCCGCTGTAACCTGCACCGAGCTTTCTGTTCCTTTTGCCGAACTGCTTACTACACCTTTTGTCCCATGGATCACAATCTGAAGTGGTTCTTTCAAGAGACTGTATCCCTGATCCGAATGTGTCTCTGTCAGCACGTAAGTATCTCCTTCCAGTCCATGGATCAAGAGCGTTCCGTCCGCTGCAGGTGTAAAGTCTGTTGCTTTATTTCTCTCTTCTTCTTTTCCTGTCACATAGTAGACACCGTCTGTTCCATTCGCCTTTACATAATATCTATCTGTCTGATTCTGCAATACAAACTGTACCTGCGTGGCATCTCCTTTTCCATCTGAAAATGTCTTTTTCAAATGGATTCCATAAGTATAAACAAGTGCCTTATCATCCTGCGTGTCGTAATAAGAGTCGCTTGTTCTTCTCCATTCAAGCGTAACATCGTTTGGATTTCCTTTATCTCCGGTTACAACCGATTCTTCAGATCTGACGGTTGCGGTATAATACACAACCAGATATTTATCCGAATAATTTTCGTTAATTTCTTTTAATCCTTCTTTTGTCATGCCAAGAAGCATCTGGGAACTTTCATCCTCATTTTTCGTATAATCCTGTGTGAATTTTCCTGAATCCTTCGTCCACACTGCCACCGCACCGCTTCCGGCGACATTATCTATATTTGTTGTTGTTGCTTTTTCTGCGGAATCATAAAATGCAAGAACTGCATTTTCTCCATAGCGAAGACCTTTCGCCATTGTATCTTTGAATGTGTATTTACTAAGATAAGTTGATGTGCTTGTAATATGCGGAAGTTTTGATATAAACTGATAATCCAGTGCTGCACCTTCTGAAGCTGTCACCGTGTCTTTGTACCCAGATTTTCCATCTGCCCGGTCCTTTACCTTCTTATCCAGTGTCGGATCTCCAGTCTGGTTCTTCGGATAACAGGTCACATCATAAAACCAGCTTTCTCCACCTGCATCCGTCATCGGAAGTTGTACAAACCACGGATCTGTCGTATCGGTAACATCCTCGGGTACTTTCGTCTCTACAAGCAGATACAAACCAAGTTCCAGACCTGCTTTCGTTGTCTTTCCGGTTGTGTCAGTGAGCGTCATCTTCTCTCCGGCTTTTACATAATCTTCCAGACGGTTCTTCGTTGTCACATTATCCGCAAGTGCATTCCTCATGGCTGTCTGAATCTGATCTGCTGTATAATAACAGGTTCCATCTTTTGTCTCTGTGGCTGCTTTCTTCTCCAGACCTAAAATCTTCTCCAGAATATCCGGGATTCCATATATTAGTTTCACATCCCCATTCTTACTGTATGTGTCCACATCTCCGACACGAAGACAAGTAAATTCCACACCTTCCATTGCGTAATCCTTCAACTTGTTCTCTACAGATTCATCTTTCCGCCCGTTTCCCGGTTCTCCTGCCTGTATACCAGCTTTGCCGGCGCCTGTTATATCATACTTGTAAATCGTAAGTGAACCTTTTTTCGATGTGTCTACAATGTGTTCTGCTGCAAATGCGGGAAATACGCTTCCCACTGCCAGTACAAGCGCAATTACAAATGCACTTAATCTTCTTTTCTTCATAAAATGTTCTCCTTTCCCTTGTCTTGCATTATGGCAATCCCAGGATAATTTGAGAATTGGTTCCAGAGCTATGTCTCTTATAAATACAATCCTCCTTCGAAGAAACATCACTCTCCCATAATTAAACTAACTGTCTTCATCGGATCTTGTTTTGAAAATAAAACACCGAATATAAGATGCCTTACGGCTAAGAATCACTTTCTGGATTACAGAATGTTCTCCTAAAAGTGAATATAGAATAACACGAGTTTTTCTTTTATGCAAGCATATTTTTTATAATATTTGTCAGCTCTTTCTCCGATATTTTTTCTCCGAATGCACAAAATGCAGAGTCTGCCACTGGCAGTTTCCTCCGTATATCATAACAATATCAGAACCAAAACACCGCACAGACTCTATTCATCTGTGCGGCATCCATATTTTCTCTTATTCTTAGAAAAGACCTGTAATTCTGCCCTCATCATCTACGTCTATACGCTCTGCTGCCGGTACTTTCGGCAGTCCAGGCATAGTCATAATATCTCCGGTCAGTGCGACAATGAATCCAGCTCCTGCAGAAATTTTCAGATTTCTTACTGTAATCTCAAAATCTTCCGGTGCGCCAAGTTTCTTTGGGTCATCCGTCAGACTGTACTGTGTCTTCGCCATACAGATTGGTGCATTGTCAAATCCAAGTGCTGTAAGCTGATCTGCCTGCTTCTTCGCATTTGCAGTCAGTACCGCTCCTTTACCGCCATAAATTTTCTGTACGATCTGGTTAATCTTATCTTCAATCGTTCCTTCCAGCTCATAACTGTAATGGAAGTCACTTGATTCATCACACAGACGGATTACTTCTTCTGCCAACTTGATTCCGCCTTCTCCACCTTTTGCCCACACTTCGGAAAGTGCCACATTCACACCTGCTTCTTTACATTTTTCTTCAATTAACGCAAGTTCTGCCGGTGTATCTGTCGGGAATGCATTGATTGCAACTACGCAAGGAAGTCCATATACATGTGTAATATTATGTACATGTTTCATAAGATTCGGAAGTCCCTTCTCCAGTGCTTCCAGATTCTCTTCATTAAGCTCCTGTTTCGGAACTCCTCCATTGTATTTCAGTGCACGTACAGTTGCAACGATCACTACCGCATCCGGCTTAAGCCCTGCCATACGGCATTTGATATCCAGGAACTTCTCTGCTCCAAGATCCGCTCCAAAGCCTGCCTCTGTGATCGCATAATCGGCTAATTTTAATGCCATCTTCGTTGCTGTCACAGAGTTACATCCGTGTGCAATATTTGCAAACGGACCACCATGCACAATTGCCGGAACATGTTCCAATGTCTGTACAAGATTCGGCTTCAATGCATCTTTCAGAAGTGCACACATCGCGCCTTCTGCATGCAGATCATGCGCTGTTACCGGTTTCTGCTCGGACACTTTTCCATATGTGTATCCGACAATCAGTTTACCGAGACGTTCTTTCAGATCCTTGATATCATTGGACAGACATAAAACTGCCATAATCTCAGAAGCAACTGTAATATCATAGCCATCTTCTCTCGGTACACCGTTGACTCTTCCTCCCAGACCATCTGTTACAAAACGAAGCTGTCTGTCATTCATATCCACGCAGCGTTTCCATACGATCTTTCTCGGATCAATGCCAAGCTCATTTCCCTGATAAATGTGATTATCGATCATTGCTGCAAGCAGATTATTTGCCGCACCAATCGCATGGAAATCGCCTGTAAAATGCAGGTTGATATCTTCCATCGGAACGACCTGTGCATATCCGCCGCCTGCTGCTCCGCCTTTCATTCCAAATACCGGTCCGAGAGATGGCTCTCTTAAAGCAACCATAACCTTCTTATCCAGCTTCTGCATCGCATCCGCAAGGCCTACCGTTGTTGTTGTCTTACCTTCCCCTGCCGGAGTTGGATTGATCGCAGTCACCAGAATCAGTTTACCGTCTTTTGCTTCTGACTTTTTCAGCAGATTATAATCAATCTTTGCTTTGTATTTTCCATACTGCTCCAGATATTCATCCGGGATTCCCGCTTTTTCTGCTATCTTCGTAATCGGTTCCATCGTACATTCCTGTGCAATTTCAATATCTGTTTTCATCGTCATATCCTCCTGATCTGTGTCCTTTTTATCGACAGTTTCTCTCGGTCCTTTATTTTCTCCTGTCTATACAATAGTAGTAAAATAAAGGACAACATCTATCCTTTCGAATAAATGTTGCCCAGACGGTCGGCTTGTCTTTCTAATACTTGATTCCCCTGTGGTTCTCCACAATTATCCGTCAGTAATCAGTACCTATATCTGCCATTTATAATATTATAGAAAAATACAATTGTCAAGACTTTCTCCCTTTTAGTTCTTCCAGTTTTTTTAATGCTTATTTCTTCCCTTTTTTCTGAATCCTTTTTCCTATAATTCTAAATCAGGCCGTATCAGATAACGGTATCTCAAAACTGCTCCTCATATTTCCACTCACTTTTCCCGATGTTGCCCGCCGTCTTTCTGTTATCTGATTTCGTCGTCCATATCCAGAAGTTCACTAACTTTTAGTACTCCCCCCCCCCCGAATTTTTCAGACATTTCTATTATCTTTCCTATCTTCTCATGTTCTTTCTGGGCAGAATCAAACATTACAACATCCGTATCGTAAACCATCTCCTGTATCTCATCTTCTATATCTTTGAGACAGGTAAGAAGCAGCGGATTGAATGCACCGCACTCTCCGTTCAGAATCATCTGCATTGCTTTCTCATGAGAATAGCTTGCTTTATATACACGCTTGCTCACCAGTGCGTCATACACATCTGCCAGTGATACAACCTGTGCACTGATCGGAATATCTTCTCCTTTCAATCCATCCGGATATCCTCGTCCGTCGTAACGTTCATGATGCCATCTGCAGATCTCTCTCGCTGTCTTCACCAGAGGTTCATTCTGATAATACTGTAACTCTTCCAGAATCTCCACACCAATCACAGTGTGTTGTTTCATAATCTCAAACTCTTCATCTGTAAGCCGGCCTTTTTTATTCAGAATCTTATCATCAATCCCAATCTTACCGATATCATGCAGGGAAGATGCCATCACGATCAGATCACGATCCATCCATGATAAATGATACTGATCCGAGATCTGAACCAGTCTTCCGAGCAATAACTGTGTCAATACATTGATATGCTGCACATGCGGTCCACTTTCACCATTACGGAACTCTACAATATGACTCAGAATTCCGATCATGATCTTACGGCTTTCTTCTTTTGCACGGATTTGTTCTGTCAGAATTACTAGCAATCTCCGCTGTTTCGCATACAGCTTGATCATATTATAAACACGCTTATATACAATCTGCGCATCATACGGTCTGCTGATATAATCCGATGCCCCCATCTCATATGCACGACGGATAAAAGATGCGGAATCTTCACTGGAAATCATAATAACCGGAATCTCTTCGATCATACCTTTTTCATTCATGTGTCCAAGAACTTCAAATCCATCCATGATCGGCATTACAATGTCCAGAAGCACCAGTGATATCTCGCATCCGTACCGTTCCAGGACTTCCAGTGCTTCCTTTCCATTCTCAGCCTCAAGTATATCAAATTCATCTTTCAGCATCTCGTATAAGATCTCTCTGTTCATCTCGGAATCATCAACAATCAGTATCCGCTGGCGCTTTTTCTTCTTTGCGTTCACCTGTGGCAGGCTGTCATCCATGGCAATGGTTCCCCATTCTGTCACGATTGCATTCTTATGTGACTTTGCCTGATACATATAACGGTCCGCACGTGCAATTGCGTCCCGGATCTGCTCTCCCTGAGCCATAACCGCTCCAACACTGGCGGAAATCCTGCTTCCGATACTCTCCGGCATCTCCACCGAACAGATCTGTCTGCGGATATCACGAAGCTTCTGTTCAAAAGAATCTTCCGATATTTCCGGCATAACCAGCAAGAACTCATCCCCGCCATAGCGAATCAGGGCATCTGTCTTACGGATCATCTTCTTGATTACAGCAACTTCTGTCTTTAAAAATGCATCCCCGATATCATGTCCGTATGTATCATTTGCTAATTTGAAATCATCCAGATCGAACATTGCAACTCCGGCATGCATGGATTTCTTCTTGATCTGTTCTTCATAATATCTGCGGTTGTATGCTCCTGTCAGAGCATCCGTATACAATGCTTCATAAAATGCTTTCGTATCTTTGATCTCATCTGACTGAGCAATGTCTGCTCCATTTCCCAGATTCTGTATCATCTCCAATACACAGGACTGCCCGTCAACTTCCACATACTGTGCAGTTACCTCATATAGTTCTGTGCCTATATATTTCAGCTTTGTCTTCCGTGCTTTCTCTTTCAACGCAACTACGGAAACACAATCGTCGCAGTATTTCCCTGCGCCAAGGCATGACTCTTTCCAGTAGTTTTTGCCTTTTCCTGCCTGCGTTGTATTTTCTTCTTTGAGTTCTTCTGCACTGAGCAGTCGGACTTTACTGTATATCCGTCTAAAAATCTCCAATTGTTCTTCTGCCTGTTCTTTTGTCAGCCTTATCTCTGATAACTGTGTATCCATTCATTCTCCTTTTAGCCGTTCCGGCTTTTAATTCTGTTCCTGCTGCCACTCCCTGATTGCTTCTACTGTGATCTGATACTGTTTCTGTACCGCTGCGAACTGTTCTTCATACCCTTTGAGTTCACGATCTCTTAATGCCTCTGTTAGTTCAGCGCTCACTTCGTATAACTTCTGAAAGCCAAGATTCAGACATACTCCTTTTAATGTATGTGCACCTCGGAAAGCTGTCTCTGCATCTTTTGCTTCAATGCCATCTGCGATCATCTGGTAGCTTCCGTCACTTAAGAAACTTCCTGTAAAACGTTCTACCAGCGCATCGCTGCCCATTCTCTGCAGAACATCATCATAACTTGCTCCCATTTTTTCATAACACTCTCTTATATCCATCTCTATGCCCTCCATTACTCTGATTTTCTATAAAAAATGATACAAACATTCCGTATATCTGTATTCTGTCCCATATTCATGCATTTTTTTGCATATATATACAGTCATTGTATACCAAAATCCGTCTTACCTCAATCTTTTTCGACATTTTCTGCTATCGTTTAAACCAATGTACAGACTATGGTCTGTTTGTAATTTTTTCCCGGTTTTCCTTATATTTCTCACTACAATATCTATAATCCAGAATCCAAAGGCAATCCCAATGCAGGTTTCCGCTATAACCGTCAGATGCTCAAATGCGATTGCATATTTTCCAGCAACCATCCCCGCCATCATATAGTAAAGACGTGCTCCCGGCATCAGTGGAAAAACCGAACCTGTCAGGAACAACGTTGAAGGAGATTTTCTTCCCGCTTCTCCAGCCATTTTCCAAAGAACACGATGAACACGGACAGTACCAGCGCTATCAGCGCGTCTCCGAAATTACATCCAAAAAACACCGCAAAACTGGTACCTCCAACAATCTGCGCAAGAACGGTTATCCATGCTTTCTGTGTTGGTGCGTCCATAATTTCCCGATATCTTTTCTGCATTTCTTCATCGTCCAGTCTGTTGATGCATATATATCTGGATAACCCGTTTAATGCATCCAGCCGGTCATAATTGAATCCTGTCGTCTCGACATGACGAATCTGCGTGATCATTTCATGCTCTTTTGTTTCCACCGTGATCTGAATATTGTTCTGTATCACAAATACATCCTGCCGGAGGAAGCCATAGCTTGCACACATGCGATCAATACTGTCCTGCACCCGGTAGATTTCCGCGCCTGTACACAGCAGCGATTCGCCAATATCCATAATTCCCTGAATGATTTTATCGTGATTCACAGATATTTCCCTTTCTATTGTTTTCAAATTCTATATATTACTTACAAGCTTTTTCCATCAGCGACAGTTATCCAAAATTTTCGAATAACTGAATCATCCTCATGTCCGGAGGTCTATTAACCGTGTTCTCTGCTCATCACCGCCACCGTCTCCACATGGTACGTATTCGGGAATAAATCTACGCAGGAGATCTTCTCCACCTTATATCCTCTACCCTGGATCATCTCCAGATCTCTGGCAAGGCTGGTCGGTTTACAGGCAATATATACAAGACGGTCCACGCCGAAATTCAGGATCTTCATCAGCGCTTTTGGATTCACGCCGTCACGCGGTGGATCAAGCATAATAAGATCCGGCACTTCGCCCAGTTCATCAATCACTTTCAGCACATCACCTGCCCAGAATGTGCAGTTATCAAGGCCATTAAGCGCAGCATTTTCCTTCGCCGCTTCAACCGCTTCTTCCACAATCTCCACACCAACAACTTTTTTTGCTACCGGTGCAAGGATCTGCGCAATCGTTCCGGTTCCGCTATACAAGTCAAAGATAACCTTCTCATTGATATCTCCAATGTACTCTCTCGCTGTCTCATACAGCACTTCCGCTCCCAGCGAATTTGTCTGGAAGAACGAAAATGGGGTAATCTTGAATTTCAGCCCTAACAGTTCTTCATAGAAATAATCCTGTCCATAGAGCACTTCCGTTCCTTCATCTTTTACTACATCAGCAACACTGTCATTTTTTGTATGCAGGATACCTGCCATTTTACCATCGAGTTCCAATTCCAGAAGCTTTTTCACCCATGTATCCAGAAATGCCTGTGCATCTGTTTCCGTTGTCGTTACAAGATCTACTAAAATCTCTTCTGTTTTCACAGCTTTTCTTACAAGCAGATGGCGAAAATATCCGGTATGTCTCATGCGGTGATAATATAGAAGTCCCGACTCCCTTGCTGCCTCTAATGTACAGTCAAGAATCTTTCGGTAATCTTCGTCCACAATCTGGCAGTCTGTCACATTGACAATATCATGAAAACTGCCTCTTTTATGCATACCAAGTGCGATTGGTCCATCTTTATACTCATCTCCAAAAGAGAACTCCATCTTATTACGATATGCCTGTTTTACCGGGCTTGGTTTTACTCCCTCCCAGACATACTTGCCATTCACAGCTTCATCCATCATTTTCTTAATCTGTGACTCTTTCATTGCCAGTTGTTCTTCATATGGCAGATTCTGATATGTGCAACCACCACACTGCCCAAAATGTGGACAAACAGACGGAATCTCTTTCTCTGATGGCTTCAGCACTTCCAGCAGTCTTCCTTCTGCTTTCCCTTTGCGGATCTTATTTACTGAAAATCTGATCTTCTGTCCCGGCACTGTATTTTTCACGATCACGGTACGATCTTCTTCCGGCAGAAATACTTTTCCTTTATTTGGAAAATCTACCTCTTTTACGATTCCTTCCCAGACCTGTCCCTTTTTCATGTTTTCTATTCCTTCCTGTTTAAATAATACTTTTTTTGATTCATTCTATCTTCTTGATTTTCATCCCACAGGATTACTTCTGTTCTTTATATTTTGCGATCAGTATTGTTCCTGCTTTTTCTACCCTTATCTGGTCTACACTCTTCACATACTGATTAAACTGTGCGTATCCATAGTCATTGATCTTAAAATCTTTGTATTTTTCATAAATACGGTTGCCCAGTGTGCTCAACTCAATTCCTTTCTCTCCGGCATTCTTCACCAGATTCTGTACATACCGGTCAACAACCGTTTTCTTTCCATGATTTTCTTTCAGAGAAACTGCAACGAACTTACCTTTTTTTACAAGCTCCAGTTTCGGAAATTCTTCCAGAAATTTGGAAAGCATGTTGTAGCCATAGCTTCGCACATCAAAATCCGGATGCAGGCTTACAAGGCGGCTTCCAACTTCGCCAAGTCCTGTCTGCTTATTGTTATCATCATTTTCCAGTATCATCTTCACAATGTCTTCTTCAATCTTCTCTTTGCTCAGACCTTCCCGTGGTGTCTCTGTTCTTCCCGGTTCCTGTTCATTTAACAGGTTTTCTAAAATAGTAAATTTATCACACGCCTTGCGAAACGGCTCCGGCGTTTTATTTTCACCCATACCGATCACATTCTTCCCACTTTCACGAAGTCTGCTTACCAGTCTTGTAAAATCACTGTCACTGGACACAATGCAGAATCCATCTACATCATTCGTGTACAAAATATCCATTGCATCAATGATCATTGCAGAGTCCGTTGCATTTTTCCCCTGTGTATAACTGAACTGCTGGATCGGTGTGATGGAATTTTTCAAAAGTTCATCTTTCCAGCTTGAATGCTGTGTACTTGTCCAGTCTCCATAAATTCTCTTATAAGTAATATTGCCGTAACGCGCAAGCTCTGTCAAAATCGGTTTGATATATTTTGCAGATACGTTGTCCGCATCAATGAGTAATGCATAGCATTGTCCGTCCATATCTTAAGATCTCCTTATCCCGAAATTCGTTCTTATCTTTTCCCTGCTATAACGAAAAAACTTTTTCTCTCACTATAGCAAGAAAAAAAGCAGGCAAAAAACCTGCTTTTCTTTTACTTTTTTGTAAGACTTATACCTGATCTTCGTCATTGAAGAAATCATCATCGAAATCATCCTCAAAATCATCTTCAAAGTCTTCCAGATAATCTGGCGTAAAGAAGCAGTATACTGCATAGGCGATTCCTGCTACTGCTGCAATTGCACCTACGATTGCCAGTGCCCATAATATGTTCTTACACTGCTTATCTTCTTCCTTTTTATTAACCAGCTCGCTTAATTTGGTTGCTGCAATAAGTTCATCTACTCTACTCATGCTCCCACATCCTTTCTCGTGATCTCACGCGATTCAATTATTGGTCTTATTATAACACTATCGTTTTCAGATTACTATCTTTTTATGTTAAATTTTCCGAAGTTTTGCAAACATTGCAAACATTTTTTTCGTACCTGCGCTGTCAAAATCAACTGTCACTTCGTAGTCTCTTCCGCCTTTCACAAGTGCCGTCACAGTTCCTTCCCCGAACTTGACATGCTGAACGCGATCGCCCACATCATACCCTGGTCCGTCTCCCTTTGGTGTGCCAAATTCTTTTGCAGGTTTCGCTGTGGAAAATGGATTCGATGCCGCAAATGGTTTTGTGTGAAATGCCTGTTTTGCCTGCATATAAGCACTTGCTTTCGCTAGTTCTTCCACTGGCGCTTCTTTCTTGAAAATACCGCCTGTACTTAAGAGTTCCATCGGAATCTCTTTTAAGAAACGAGATATTTTATTATACTGTGTCTCTCCGCGGATCATCCGTCTTCTTGCACAGGTTAATGTCAGTTCTTCCTCCGCTCTTGTAATTCCGACATAACAGAGTCTTCTCTCTTCTTCCAATTCTTCCGGACTGTCTGCCGTAATTGTCATATAGCTTGGAAATATTCCATCTTCCAGTCCTGCTAGATATACGTGTGAAAATTCCAGACCTTTCGCACTGTGAAGTGTCATGAGCACAACATAGTCAGTGTCTTCATCCAGACTGTCAATATCCGCAACCAGCGCAACCTCTTCCAGAAATCCATTCAACGTAGCCGGTTCGTTATTTTCTTCACATGTTTCTTCATATGTCGCGATCTTGCTTCTAAGCTCGTCAATATTCTCAATTCGCGCTTCTGCTTCTTCCGGCCCCTCTGCCATAAGACTGTCAATATAACCTGTAACATCCAGAATCTCCTGCATCAGATCGGACAGCGTCATATCTTTTGCATCCACTTTGAAATGTTCAATCAGTGCAACAAAGGATTCTAATTTTGAAAGTCCTCTTCCAATATTCGGGATTGCATCTGCAGAAAGAAGTGCATCATAAAATCCGATATCATATGCTGCTGCATAATCCTGCACACGGTTAATGCTCGTAAGACCGATTCCTCGTTTTGGCACATTGATCACACGACGGACAGCAAGATCATCTTTGCCATTGTCGATCGTCTTCAGATAGCACAGCAGATCTTTGATCTCACGTCTTGCATAGAAGTTGATTCCTCCGACGATCTTATATGGAATATTCGCTGTGACAAATTTCTCTTCAAATATACGCGACTGTGCATTCGTCCGGTATAAAATAGCATTATCATTATAAGTGCCATTTCCTCTATCTACCTGTTCTCGGATATCATCTACGATAAATTCGGCTTCATCATATGCGGTATCAAACTGGCGGAAACGGATCTTATCGCCTTCGTCATTATCTGTCCACAATGTTTTGGCTTTTCTTCCCACATTGTTGCTGATCACAGCGTTCGCCGCATTCAGGATATTCTGTGTAGAACGGTAATTCTGCTCCAGTTTGATCACTTTCGCATCTTCAAATACTTTTTCAAAGTTCAGAATATTTTTAATGTTCGCGCCACGGAACTTATAAATGGACTGGTCATCGTCTCCTACTACACAGAGATTTCTGTACTTTGCAGCAAGCAGCCGGATCAGTTCAAACTGTACAGTATTCGTATCCTGATACTCATCTACCATCATATAACGGAAACGTTCTTGATAATATTCCAGAACATCTTTCTGCGTCTGGAAAAGCTGTACTGTCTTAAAAAGCAGATCGTCAAAATCCAACGCATTATTTGCGCGGAGCTGTTTCTCATATTCTTCGTAAACATCTGCAATTTTCCGCTGTGCAAAATCTCCACCCGCATTCAGCCGGAACTCTTCCGGTGTGATCAGTTCATTCTTCGCCTGGGAAACTGCACTCATAAGTGCACGCTCTCTGAAACGTTTTGTATCAATCTCCAGTAGCTTGCAGACATCTTTCATCAACGTCTTCTGATCATCTGTATCATAAATCGTAAAATTTGTATCATATCCCAGCAGTTCAATATGACGTCTGAGAATCCGCACACACATCGAATGAAAGGTACTTACCCAGATGCTCTCTGAACCGAATCCAACCAGTTGGTCAACTCTGTCCCGCATCTCACCTGCTGCCTTATTCGTAAATGTGATTGCCAGGATATTCCACGGATTTACGCCCTGTTCTTCGATCAGATATGCAATCCGATGAGTCAGCACTCTTGTTTTCCCGGAACCCGCACCGGCAAGAATAAGAAGTGGACCTTCCGTTTGAAATACGGCTTCTCTCTGTGGTTCATTTAATGTATCGTAAATACTCAAAGTTCTTAATTTCCTTTCTTGTCAGACATTGCTTTATGTTCTTTCAAAATCTCATCATGCAGTGAAACCGAATCCCATTCCTGATTAGAAGGTGTGAGAACTGCTTTTAACGGCATCTGCACTTTTTCTTTGCGCATCATAAATAGTGCTTTGTCGAGGGACGCTTCCGATGCCGGACATAAGATAAGCATCTCGTCTGTAAATGACTCTTCGCCGTCCGTTTCTTCGCTCTTTGTCTTCGCATCTGTTTTGCCTTCTGCCAGTTCTCCTACCGGAATATGATATTCTTCCGGCAGAATATGACGCACTTTAAACCCGAGATAGCTGAAAATCATTCCGAGTTTTCTTCCTTTTTTCGTTCCTTTTAAATTGTAGCACAGTACCGTCTGTCTCATTACCTATTCTCCGATCATCATCTTAATAATCTCTTCATTCGTCTCACGCATACCCTCTTTACCGAGACGACCGATATTCTGGATCGTTGCCTCCACACCTTTTGTTACAATTCCGTCACCGGCGTAGAACTGCTGTCCATTCATATACATGTTATAGCCAAGGATTCCTGCATCTACAGATGCCGCAATCTTCGCTGCACAGGAAGCTTTCGCTCCATCACAGACCATACCGGATACGATTGCCAGTGCATTCACAACTGTATGAATAACTTCTTCATAGCCGCCACCGCACAGGTATGCAATTCCAGCCCCTGCTGCCGCACCTGCACTGACTGCTCCACAATATGCGGAAAGTCTTCCAATTCCGGTCTTCTGATGGATCGCTGTCAGATTTGATAACGCAAGTGCACGGTATTTCTTCTCTTCTGTCACATTCAGCTCTTTTGCATATTCGAGAACCGGTAACGAACATGTCATTCCCTGATTACCGCTTCCAGCGTTAATAATAACCGGCAGCTCACATCCGTTCATACGTGCATCCGATCCTGCTGCCGCTCTCGCCTTCGCTCTTGTACGGACATCATCTCCGTACGCACTTAAGAGAACACTTCCGATATTTGCTCCGTAGTCCCCGCGCAGACCTTCATCTGCAATCGCTGTATTATACTCAATCTGACGACCGATTACTTCTTTAATATCGACAACATCTACCGTATTAATAAAATTCCAGATAGACTTCATGTCCAGAAGGCTTCTGTCCGTCAGCCCTTCTTCGTTCTCTCCTTCTACCGGAATGTCAAATATCACTTCACCATCTTTTTCAATATGTACAATGTTCGTATGATAATTTGCGATTCTTACCTTCGTATAGGAATCTTCTTTATACAACGTCAGCACAATATCAAATGTAATCCCCTGATCGATATGTTCAACTGTAATCGGCGTCTCTTTTAAAAATGTGATCATCTGCTCAATCTCATCCGGTGTCACTTCTGCGATAACTTCCAGCTCTTTCTCTGCCTTTCCGGCAATGATTCCTGCTGTCACTGCCGCCGGAATTCCTTTCAGATGATTCGTATTCGGAACAATGACACTTTTTACATTTTTTATAATACTTCCGCTGGCTTCTACCAGTACTTTATCCGGTACACATCCCAGTATTTCTCTTGCCTTTGCTCCTGCATAAGCAAGTGCGATCGGTTCCGTACACCCCATTGCCGGCACCAGTTCTTCTTTTAATATCTGTATGTATGCCTGATATTTTTCATCTGTTTTCTTCATGATAACCTCCCTGCTTTGCGCAAATTCCCCAATATTTTTTACCCAAATAGTATAGCATAAAAATATTTCTATTGCCATCTAGTTTTGAATACTATATAATGGTTACATTGAGGTGATAATATGACAATTGATACAAATGATCTGCTGAACAGTATTTTATCCAGCATCTCCAGAATAGACTATATCAAGCCGGAAGACATCCCGAATATTGACCTGTATATGGATCAGGTCACTACCTTTATGGAAGAGAGTCTCCGCTCGACCAAGCGCTATACGGATGATAAGATCCTGACCAAGACTATGATCAATAATTACGCGAAGAACAATCTCCTCCCGCCTCCGGTGAAGAAGAAGTATTCACGCGAACATGTTCTTGTTATGATCTTTATTTATTATTTTAAAAACATTTTATCTATCAAGGATATTGAAACGATTCTTGCTCCTCTGACGGAACAGTATTTTTCAGACACAAAAGGACTCTCTATTACAGACATTTACAGTGATATCTGCGAACTTGAGAAATCACGCATTTGGAATATGCAGAAGGATGTTACACATTCTTATAATGCAGCGATGGAGATGTTTCAGGATATTCCAGATAAAGAACAGCGTAATCTTCAGATTTTCGCTTTCATCTGCAATCTGAGTTTTGATGTATACGTCAAGAAGCAGATCATTGAAAAACTGATCGACGAACTTCCAAAACCGGAAGAGCGCAAAAAAAAGAAGTAAGAACTTCACTTACTTCTTTTTTTCTATTCTTATTAAATTCTTTGTTATTCTATCGTATAAACGCTTTATTCTCCACTCTGCTCTTCATTCTTAGCAATTCGCTCAAATACCATATCGTATCCGTCATTCCCATAATTCAAAGAACGGTTCACACGACTGATCGTGGCTGTGGAAGCTCCTGTTTTCTCTGCAATCTCCAGATATGTCTTCTGCTCTCTCAGCATCTTCGCAACTTCAAATCTCTGCGACAGGGATAACAACTCGTTGATCGTACAGATATCCTCAAAAAATGTATAACACTCTTCTTTATTCTCCAGACTCAGCACAGCTTCAAACAGATAATCCACTGCTTCCGTCCTTATTTTTTTACTCATAGCAATTATCTCCTTTGTAACAGTATTCATTACCGTTACATTTTAACACACTAAATTCGTAAAGTCTATAGCTTTTTATTACGTTTTAATGCTTCTTTCAATTTTACGATCGATGTATTCACGATCAGCTCTTCCGGAAAGTCCACTTCTCTTAATATGGGTTCCGACCATGTACAGTCTGCAATGAAAGCATCTACATGTGCATCTGAACCAAGCACGATCTTTGCTCCAAGCTCTTTACAGCATCTCAGCATCTCTATGGCGTTCTCTTTTGTATTCTGTCGGAAACCGCCAGGACGTAATGATGAATTATTAAGTTCCAGCAATGTTCCTGTCTCTTTTGCCTTTTTCACAATCGTCGGATAATCTACCGGAAATCTTCCGTCATCCGGATGTCCGATGATATCAATCCACGGATTCTCCATTGCATTTAAGTAAGCTTCTGTAACCGGCTCTTTTTTCCACTCATCTTCAAAACACAGCGTGTGGATACTTGCAATAGCAATATCCAGTTTCCGAAGCACGGATTTTGGCAAATCTACACTGCCTGCCGCATCCAGAATATTTAACTCTGATCCAAGAAGCACATCGATTCCGTACATCTTACGCGGAACAACACCAAGATTTTCAAAATAATATAAATTCGTACTTCCGGGCATTTTTGGTGCATGTTCTGTAAGCGCCAGTCCTTTCAGTCCTTTTTCTGCTGCCATCTGTACCATTTCCCGCATTGTATTATAAGCATGTCCACTGACAAGCGTATGCGCATGTGTATCTATTTCGATTGTCATAATCTCTCCTCTTTTCTGTATTTTTCCACTTCTTGATTTAATTATACCCGATACGGCTTTCTTTTTCCAGATTTCTATTGACATCTTACGTTTTCACAGATATCTTATTTTATGGGCATTCTGTTTTGCATTGCAAATATGCTACATAATTCTGTAGTTATTCGCTGCAAATACTCAATGTGCCACAACATATTCTATACAATTAAGTAAGAGGTTTTTAATATGAAGAAAATACTTATGATTGCCACCGGCGGAACTATTGCATCCGCAGAAGGCGGAGACGGATTAACACCGGCTATGACAGGTGAAGAGCTTGCAGCCAGCGTACCGGGCATCAAAGACAAATGTGATCTGACCGTACTGCAGCTTATGAATATCGACAGTACAAATATGCGTCCATATCTCTGGGGACTGATGCGTGACGCTATCACAGAACATTATAACGATTATGACGGTTTTGTTATTCTGCATGGTACAGACACGATGGCTTATACAGCCGCTGCACTGTCTTACCTGATCCAGAATTCTGCAAAACCGATCGTTCTTACCGGCTCACAAAAACCAATGGGCAACCCATATACGGATGCCAAGATCAATATTTACCAGAGTATTCTCTATGCACTGGACGATAACTCCTGTGATGTTTCTATTGTATTTAATGGAAAAGTAGTTGCCGGAACCCGCGCAAGAAAACAGCGAACAAGAAGTTTTGACGCTTTTGAAAGTATGAACTTTCCACTTCTTGCCGTGATCCATGATGACCGGATCATCCGTCACTACATTGCACCAACAACCGCTCAGGCAAATATGGTATCTTACCAGAGGCTGAACGACCGTGTCTTTGTTCTGAAGCTGACGCCAGAAGTAAAGGCAGATATTTTTGAACTGTTGCGCGGACATTACGATGCGATCATTCTGGAAACATTCGGTATCGGAGGTATTCCGGAATACGATGATTCTTTTGAGAAAGCTATCTTCGGTTGGGTAGATTCCGGAAAGACTCTCGCTGTCACGACACAGGTTCCGGAAGAAGGCTGTGATCTGGAAGTTTATCAAGTTGGTAAGAAATACAGCGAACACCCTGGCATCCTCCAGGCTGCGGATATGACAACCGATGCACTTGTTGCCAAATTGATGTGGATTCTTGGACAGACAAACAATCCGAAAGAAATCCACCGCTTATTCTATCAGACTATCAATCACGACCGCCAGGAAGAGTTGTAATAATAAAGAAGAAACGGTGTTTCACAAATGATCATTCATCTATGAAACGCCGTTTCTTTTTATCTTACGCAAAAAATCTTATTTCTGCATATTTCCAAATATTAAAAATCTTATTTGTCGTATTCGTTCATCCATTTTAACAGCTCAACACAGTAATCATCATGTCTGTCTACGAATGTAGTATGACGCGCTCTCTCCCAGAGGATCCATTTAGAGTTTGGAATCTCATCCGCCATAGTCTTTGCTACTAATGGTGAACACAGATCAGAAATACCACTCATGATCAATGATGGAACTTTGATCTCGTGAAGTCTGTCAATGTACTCAAAATCTTTTAATGTACCGGATGGAACGAACTCGTTCGGTCCCCATCCATACAGGTAAGCTTCTCCACCGGATTTCTTTTCTCTTGTACAGCATTCCGGAAGATCTTCTCTCCAGTAGTTGCAGTATCTGTCCATATAATTGTCAACTGCTTTCAGGTAAGCTTCTCCTGTAAAGTCATTGCGTTCCAGAGCATCATTGATTGCTGCCTGATCTTCCTCAGACATCATCTTAATTCTTCTCATTCCTTCTCTTGCCCAGAGGCTGCTGCTTGGGTGTCCGGAAGAAATAATAAAGGATTTTACGCCTTTTGCTCCACGCTCGATTGCATATGCGATCTGCATCATACCGCCCCATGACTGTCCAATGATGTGGCATTCTTTCAGTCCAAGATGCTCTCTTAATGCGTCCAGCTCATCCAGCCAGAGATCCTGTGTCCACATCTCCGGATGTCCGTCCAGATAAGATTTTCCGCATCCTAACTGGTCATACATAATGATCATACGATCGTCATCATCTGCAACATTATCCAGAACTTCAAAATAGTTATGAGTAGATCCCGGTCCACCATGCAGACAGATCAGCGGAGCTTTTCCGTTGTCTTTCTGTTCTCCGACAATTCTGTAATAGGTCTGATAACCTTTAAAAGGCATATATCCTTCTGTAATTTTTGCCATTTTCTTTTCCTCCTCTTTGACAAAAAAAATTTGCAACACGCATACTGCGGCGTTGTATTGTAACTACAAATCTCTGTCATTGTATTCTTCGATTTGAGCGGCCAATACCATGTTATTATTATAACATAATTTCATATACTTTAACAGTAACCAAATATTAAATTTATGAAATTTTATTAAAATATCTATCAAATTATCCTTGCCTCTCCCCGTCACTTACAGTCATCCTTTATAATTCAAAATGGGCAGGAAAAATCCTACCCATTTTTCGTTGACGTAGCATCCACAGGAATCTGCCAATGGCAGATTCTTTAAGTATTCTCTTATTGATAATCCATAACATCGATCCACTTCATCAGGAAATCTTTCTCCAGTTCATTCTCTTTTACAAGCTGCGAAGCGGCCACAATCGGGAGCCACTGCTGTACATACTGGATTGCTGTGTCTGATTTTTTACAGAAAATTTTCAGATAGAGATCTGCCACTTCCTGATCCTTAAGCGCAAATAGCAAATACGTCATTGCTGCATCTGCACTGGCATTTCCCTGTGTTGCATGTGCCCAGTCCACGACTGTCATTTTTCCATTCTTTCCGACAATAATATTGCTCGGATTGAAATCTCCGTGACAAAGCTTACTGTGATGTGGCATACTTTCCAGCCTCGTTAGAAGTTCGTATCTCTGGCTTGCATCCAGTTCTGTAATACTGTTGATCTGTCTTGCAAGCTTCTCTCTCAGATCTGGAAGCATCGGTGCTTTCTTAGACTGTATCTGTAATTGCAGGTCAACAAAGTCGGACATGTACTTGTCAATATTCGCCGGGTCCACATGCATCATCTCTTCTAATGTCTTACCATCTTTGTATTCCAGAAAAATCGCCCATTTTCCGTCAATATTTTCTATTTTCTGAAGCTTTGGAATCTCAAGACCGGTTGCTTCAACTCTGGCTGTTTCCATTGCTTCATTGAAAATGTCAACTTTTGGATGGTTCTCATCAAATAATTTAACGATACTGCCTTCACAGCGATACACTTTCTTATACGGACGTTCCACGATCAGTTTACATAAATCCATATTCATAAAATAAGCCTCCTTTTCTATATTTCCGAACTTTACTTGTTAAACACATTATATACCCGTAATACAGAAAAAGGAAGCTTTTTTGATATTTTTTTAACTTATTTTTTGTGCTTTATTTTATTGTTAATTTTTCTACAATCTTACTATTTCATAATTGGCTTTAATGCTTCTGCAAGTTTTTCTTTCTGACTTTCGGCTTCTGCAAGATCTTTGCCAAGTGTTGTATAATAAATCTTAATCTTCGGCTCTGTTCCTGACGGACGAACGATTACTGTTGCGCCGCCTTCCAGCTTGTAAATCAGTACATTTGCAGCCGGCAGACCTGTCTCTTCCGGCTTCTGATAATCAGTTACAGATACAACTTTATGTCCTGCAACTTCTGTCAGCGGATTCTCGCGAAGTCCCTGCATAATACCTGCCATCTTATCCATACCACTCAGTCCCGGAAACTCAAAGCTGTCAATCTTATTCAGATAACGACCATACTCCGCATAAATCTCTTCCATTCTCTGCTTTAGGGAACTTCCGATACTTCTGTAATAAGCTGCCATCTCACAGATTAACATAGAACCAATCACCGCATCTTTATCTCTTACATACGGTCCGGCAAGATATCCATAACTCTCTTCAAATCCAAAGATGAAGCGATCTACTTCTCCTGCTTCTTCTAACTGTGCAATCTGATCTCCGATCCACTTAAATCCAGTCAGTACATTGCGAAGCTCGACACCATAATGTGCTGCAACTGCATCTGCAAGTGGTGTAGACACGATAGATTTTACAGCGACCGGATTCTCTGGCATTGTGCCTTTCTCCATACGTCCTGCGCAGATATAATCTAACAGAAGAACTCCTACTTCATTACCGCTTACCAGCTCATAAGAACCATCCGGGCACTTCATTGCAATACCAACACGGTCCGCATCCGGATCGGTTGCAAGCATCAGATCTGCACCTGTCTCTTTTGCAAGATTCAGTCCCAGTTCCAACGCCTCAAAAATCTCCGGGTTAGGATAACTGCAAGTTGTAAAATAGCCATTTGGATATTCCTGCTCCGGTACAATTGTAATATCCGTAATGCCAATATCTTTTAATACACGTGTAACAGGTACCAGTCCGGAACCATTTAACGGGCTGTATACCAGTTTCAATCCTGCGCTCTTGCATAAGCCCGGACGAACCTGACGTGACTCGATTGCTTCATATAATGCATTCTTGCAGTCATCCCCTACAAACTGGATCAGACCTTTTTCTACACCTTCTGCAAAAGATATGTATTTTGCTCCTGTAAGCACATCTGTCTTCTGGATCTCTGCATATACAATTGCTGCCGCATCATCTGTCATCTGGCATCCATCCGGTCCATAAGCCTTGTATCCATTATATTTTGCCGGGTTGTGGGATGCTGTAACCATAACACCTGCATTGCAGTTATAATAACGTGTTGCAAATGATAATGCCGGTACAGGCATCAGTGCGTCATAAATGCGAACCTTAATTCCATTCGCTGCCAGAACTCCTGCTGCTGTCTTGGCAAATACATCACTCTTCAGACGACTGTCATAACTGATTGCTACTGTCTGTGTTCCACCCTGTGTCTTTACCCAGTTTGCAAGTCCCTGCGTTGCCTGACGTACAACATAAATGTTCATACGATTCGTTCCGGCTCCGAGTACACCTCGAAGTCCGGCTGTTCCAAACTTCAGTGCTACTGCAAAACGCTCCTTGATCTCTTCTTCATTTCCCGCAATTTTCGTTAATTCCGGGTTCAGATCTGCATCTTCCAGATCTGCCTCCAGCCAACGTTTATACTCTTCCTGATACATTTTGATCACTCCTATTACTTCATGTATTTCCATTTGTAAATGATACTTTTAATATAGCATATTTTCAGGCATGCCGCAATTTTGTTCTTGCTTCCTTGGCAGAATTCTCAAGATTAAAATCTTAAAAGTCAAAATCTTTATAATCTTCCGGCAAAAAACGATGATAAACCATATGACAGCCTTCATCTTTGAAGCAGTAATAATAGTCATCAGGTACCCCGTCCGCAAAACGGAGAAGATAATCAAACTCTCCATTTGACATAGTTTCAAAAATCACCTGATCTGAATGTGCTTCAAACAACTTCTTAAGATCCTCAATTGTACAGTCACACTGCTGTACCTGTCTGATCAGTTCTTTTATGAACTCGTTATCTTTCATCTGTTCTTTTGCATAGACACTTCCTTCTTCCGGAATGTGAATACAAAACCGGTCTTTCTTATGCGTCACCTGTACATTTCCCAGTTTGTCTGTAAATTCTTCCGGAAATGCCTGCAGTCGCTCCTGCATCTCTTCTGCCGTATCTTCTGCATGAAAGAAATGCTGCAATGTAGCGAGTGGATAATACAGTCTTACTGCTTCTTTACGAAATCCCAGTTTTGCCTGTTCTTCCTTCATAATATCCACAAGATTTCTCTCCATCTTTGCAAACCCTTCTTTTTGCCTTTTTTCTTCATGTTCCAAAGACTCTCCAATCTCGATCAGATGCCCGTCCGGATCATAAATACGGATCACTTGCTGTCCTCCGCTTTCTTCTTTTAGAGGATTCACATAAGTAATATTCCAGTCTGATTCCTCCAGTTTTCCTGCAAATTTTGTTAATTCATTCTCTTCAAAGTATAATTCTGCATTATTTCCTGCATTTTTGACTTTTTTTCCTGTTAATTTCTCCCAGATTTCTCGGTCCTGCAGGACTAATCCTTCTGTCAGTATCATATTTCCATCAAAAGCTGTAATCACATGTAACCCGAACAGTTCTTCATAAAAGCGTCTGGAACGCTCAACATCTTCTACCACCAATAATATGTTTTTTAAACGCATATTTTCCTCTCCTGTTATCTATGTACAATAACGGAATGATCTGTCTGTCAGTATCCTTGCAAATATCAGACCCAGCGGCAACGCCATAACAATGAGCATAGCTGATGCAAACCAGGATGCGGATACCGAAAGCGACATCATTCCCAAATTATAGAAGCCTCGATATAAGTATAACCCAGGAACCATAATAACAATAGATGGGACTGTCACTGAAATTCTCGGATATCCAGCTCTGTTTTTTATTAAAGATGCTAATATTCCAGCCGTAAGCGCTCCAATAAATGCCGCTACTGCCGGCGGCATACCGGTAAGATCAACAAATTCAAGTCGAAGTGTATTGGCAACTGCTCCGATTCCTGCAGCTACAGCTGCAAGTCCCGGTGGACTGTTGAACATAATGGAAAATCCAAACACACCACAAAAGCTGGCAAGAAGCCGGAATATCACCTGCTCTTCTGATGTTAAACAAATTTTTGGAAAATCTACCGGCTGTAAATGTAGAATTAATGCCATGATCCAGGCAGCCATTGTTGCGACAAGAATAACCAATATAGCATACGCAAAACGTTCCATGCCCGAACGCATATCCAGTTTTGCAAGGTCAATGCCACTCGTAATAAATGGGAACCCCGGAATAATAAAGAGCATGGCACATATATAACCAGCTTCATGTTGAATGGATATTCCCCACAAAATTTCTGCCAGTTTTAAAAATCCCGCATAAGTAAAACAAGCTAATGATACACTGGATACAATACACAAAAACAAAGTAAAATGGTGTTTTGTCAATTTGCACCGCACATAATTTCCAACACCTGCGCCAATAAATGCACAGAGCATTTCAATCGGACCTCCGCCAAGCAGAAATGTGAATCCACCGCACGCAAGCGCTGCAGCCATTCCCAGTGCCACAGGTGAATATAATCCATGAATTTTCTCTATTTCATCCAGAAGCTGATGTAACTGTTCTCCGGATATATGCTTTCCTTCCTTTTCAAAATTCCGGATAAATTTTTCCAGACGGTTTAATTTTGATGTATTTACCCCTGTATTAGTCAGACAAAGAGCTTGTGTATAACCATCTTCTCCATCAAAACAGGTGTATTCGATCGACATCAGTCCAATATCCGCGGTACATGTGATCCCCATCACTTCTGCAAGTGTATTCATGGAACTTCTCACTCTCCATGCTCCGGTTCCACAGGACAAGAGCATAATACCCACTCTGCCGATAATAGAAGCTTTCTCAGTAAGGCTTGCTTCTGTAACAGGTCTGTTCTCTCCTCCTGCATCTGTATACTCATGCCAGAGAATATCCATATGATTTTTTCGTAATTGATCTAGCTGCATCCTCATCACTTCCTAATCATTCAGATCCAGGCTTTCCTGTCCTGCTTTTTCCATCATCTTTTCCCGGCATGCCAGCACGATACCATCCACTTCCTGCAAGTGATGCAGCATCTTCTTCTCAAATTCGCGAATCGGCAGGAGCACCCCGATCTCATCAAACTCTTTTTGCTTTTTAATTCCTGTTTCCTGTCCGTAATATACAATTGCGCGCGGTGCTGCTTTCTGAATCTGCATAAATGTTTCCCATACAACTGCATACGCTTCAGCCTCTGTCAATCCCATCTTACATGTATCCGGTAAAGCATACAGAATCAATATGCCTCTGCTTTTGTTTTCTTTTTTCTCAACAATTTTTGTTCCTTTTTCATAAGACCGTACAAGATCATATCCATCTGCCAGATATACTTTTGATCTCGGTGCACATTGATGTATCTCGTATGTTTCTTTGAATTTCGTATATTCTCTTGCCGAGACCTTTTTTTCCTGTAACAGATTGCCATCTACATCTGTTAAAAGCACCGGATTTGCACCCGCTTTTCCGTGAAATTTTTTAGGGATCAAATATGCTTCCCGTAATAAGTCAAACATACTTCTTCCACAAAGTTCCAATAAAAGTGCCGTAACATCACCATTTTTATATGCATGAAACAGTACCTCTGCGAAATGTCCTGCTGAATCTCCGGATATATTTTCTTCTTCCAGATGTTCCTGAAATACGTCTTTTAATCTTCCACATGCTTCTTTTGATTCAAATATTTTAGAAAAAATTGCTTCTACAGCTTCTTCTCTCGGTAATACAGTTTGCATATTATCGCCTCCATAACAAAAATAGCCTTCTATACTTTATTAAGTATAGAAAGCTGTTTTTTCAAAGTCAAATAAATAACTTCTGTTTTATTTACATGGCACCTATGTTATATATATATAATCACATTTCTGCATCATACACCTGCCATTTCCATTGCTAAAAATACATTTTCTACAACAATAAATGTTTAAAAGCTTCCTCTGCAATTCCCGGTGGGAAATTTATATTTTCCACCAGACAGATTTCTCTCTCAGGAATCTTTTCATATAATGATATCATCTGCAATTTTCCAGCTTCTATTGCTGGTTTTACATATAATTCCGGTAAAAAGCCAATTCCCAGCCCACACGAAATCAGTGGCAATATCTGATCCATCGTCTCTACTTCTGTGTTCGGTGTAAATATCAGATTCTGTTCCATAAACCATTCTGAATAAAATTTGTATGATGTGCTGTCTTTCTCCAGACTGACTATGGGATGTGAAGCAATTTCTTTTAAATGAACCTGAGAATCTCTTTCTTTCCCTAGTATATCCAGACAAAACGCAGGACTTCCAACTGCAATCTCACGAAATTTCATCAGTGGCATTACTTTTAAAGGCTTCTGCGCCTTCAATGGAGTCGTTACAATTGCCAGGTCCGCCTGTCCCTCTTTTACCGCGCGTATTGCTCTTGGTGTACTATGATTCAACAAATGGAGCTGAATATTGGGATATGATTTATGAAACTTTGTAAGTACCGGAAGAAGCCGTAAATGTAATGCAATCTCGCTTGCACTGATCGTAACGCTCCCACTTTCCATACTACGTTTTCCTGCCAGCTCTACTTCCGCTGCATGAAGCTGCTGATAAGCAATCCTGACATGTTGATATAATAATTCACCTTCCTGTGTCAATGTTACACCACGGTTAGATCGTACAAACAACCGACAGCCAAGCTGATTTTCCAAATTGTTCATAAAATGCGTAATATTGGGCTGGTTGCTTCCTAATACTTTTGCCGCCTTTGAAAAACTCTTATAGGTTGTCACATAATAAAAAATCCGGTAATAATCGTATGTAATGTCCATTTTTCTCTCCATCTATATCACATCTATACCATATCTATATTTTATTTATATATCAGGTATGCCGAATATATATTTTACATTTCTTGTCATCTATTATATACTTGCGAAAGGAAAAAGAAAATCTATTTTTACAGAGGTGGCCTGCTATGATAAAAAATAATATAAAATTCACAACAACAAGTCAATTTATTATCTTTCATAATATTTGCAGTAAGGTTTCTTCTGATGTACAAATACGCGATATTTCCAACCATAACAAACCCGTTGATGGGAAAAAGCTTTCTGAACTTGCAAATATCCAACTGGGTCTTCCAGCATTACTGATGATTCATGGTAATGACGAAGTTCAGGTTTTCTCATCTCTTCAAAAGTATGGAATCTGTCATAAAAAAGAGAAGAAATAATTTCCTCATTCTTAGTCACTCTCATACGACTGTCCGAAAAAGATAGTCGTCTTTTTACTTATCTATATTAAAATCCTTGAATAAAAGATTAATAGTTTTTATTTCTTATAACAAAAAAGCGACTGGCTTTATACCAATCACTTCTATAAGTTATATACCTTCAAAACTGCATACAAGAAATACTTCATCCTTTACCTATCAC